>CAZWQC010000307.1:0-3774 GCA_964635785.1 uncultured Ectothiorhodospiraceae bacterium | reverse complement strand
CGCACCGCCGCCACGATCTCATCGGGCCGGGTTGCCAACTCCCGCCGAACTAAATGCCGCACCAAGGACTTAGTCAACGCCACGAGTTCCTGCTCGACTTGTTCATCCAATTCGGCGTAGGGTTCCGCCAATCCCTGAAGGAGTGTTGCCAAACTTTCGAAATGTGGTTGCATGGCCTGATTTGCCGCTGTCAGGCCTTCCTCATGCCCACGGGCATAACCTTGCGTATAGCCTTCGGCCTGCCCTTGTCGAAACGCTTCCTCATAAGCATCTGTTTGAATCCGTTCAATTTCCTCGGCAGTTGGAAAGCTCGGCGGCGGCTCTTTGGGCGGCTCTGCGACGACTTCCTCGGGTGTCTGAGTCGGTTCGGCTTCGGTTTGTGTTTGCGTTTGCGTTTCGTTCTCGGTGGACTCAGACTCCATCGGCCAATCGGGTTCTGGCACCGGCGTAAAATCCGGTAAATCCCAACGGCGGAATGACACGCCGCTTTCGTATGGAATCAACGTCGAATACGGGTTGTCAGGCTTGAGCACCATCGGCGCGTCGACTCCTAGATCATTTCGTCACCTTTACCACCCAACACGATATCACCGCTTTCCGCCATACGCCGCGCCACTGCGATGATCTCCTTCTGCGAGGACTCGACTTCGGACAGGCGCACCGGACCCTTGGCTTCGAGATCGTCTTGCAACATCTCTGCCGCGCGTTTGGACATATTCTTGAAGACCTTCTGGCGCACGGCGTCATCCGCCCCTTTCAACGCCAGCACGAGCTGCTCGGTCGACACTTCGCGCAACAACGCCTGGATACCACGGTCATCGACATCGGCAAGGTTATCGAAGACAAACATCAAATCTTGTAGCCCTTGGGCAAGCTCGCCGTCCACGTCGGCAATGGCTTCCAGGATCGGTCCTTCGCTGGCCGAATCCAAGAAATTGAGAATCTCGGCCGCAGTCCGTCGGCCACCAACCGCCGAGGATTGCACGCTTTCGGCACCGCTGAACTGTTTTTCGAGTATTTGGTCGAGTTCCTGCAACGCTTGCGGCTGCACGCTCTCTAGCGTCGAGATACGCATGATGACATCGGCACGCCCACGTTCGGGTAAAAATGACAACACTTCGGCGGCTTGGTCAGGCTCCAAATGAGTCAACACGATAGCGATGATCTGTGGGTGTTCCAGGCGAATGATCTCGGCGATGGCGCGTGGCTCCATCCAACGCAGCGCCTCGATCCCTTTGGAATTGCGCCCCAACAAGATCCGGTCGATCACCGCACCGGCTTTGTCCGCGCCCAAGGCTTGGGTCATCATCCGGCGAATGTAGTCATCCGAACCGATGCCGAGCGCCGTCTTGCCGCCGACTTCCTCGACAAACTCTTCCAACACGGTCTCGACTTGCTGGACACTGATGTTGTTGAGATTGGCCATGGTATGGCCGACAATCTGCACCTCCTTGGGTTCGAGGTGCCGTAAGATATCCGCCGCATGATCTTCACCGACCGTCATCAAGAACACGGCCACTTGCTCGGGCATCGATAGCTCGGCATCTTGCGCTTGCACTTCATTTTCAGCCATTTTCGCTACTCAACCACACTTTCATGACCTGGGCCACCCGCCGCGGGTCTTCTTTGATCATTTGCTGAACAAGTTCCAGTCGTTTCCAGTGCTCACGGGAATGACCCGCCGCACCGGCCACCTCGAGTTCACTTTCGCCTTCACCTTCGCCACCCGTTGCCCCGCTGAGCGTCAATTGATCCTCTGCCATCTCCCCAGGCGGCAACGCGGCGTGCTCCTCGGCGCCTACTTCGGGCTCCGGTTCCTCCGGCGCAGATAGATTCCGCATCATCGGTCGCAATACGAACAAGATCAGTGACAAAATGATCAAAAAAGCACCGGCTTGTTTCATCAGCTCGATCGCCCAGGGTTGCTGCCAAAACGGCAACACGCCCAACGCGACCTGCTTTTCCAATCCCTCGAACGACGCATTGACCACCTGCACACGATCGCCACGTGCCGCATCGAAACCCACCGCTTCCTTGACCAACCCCGTGATCCGCTCCATCTCATCGGCGTCACGGGCAACGTTTTCTACCTCGCCGGCCTCGTTAAGACGCGCGCGATGATCGACGACAACGGCAACGGAGATCCGCTTGACTTGACCGATCGATTGTTTGATATGACTGATGGTCCGATCGACTTCATAATTGCGGGTCGCTTCCTGTTTCAAGACATTGCGCTGCATACCACCAAAGGTTCCGCCACCCGGTTGTGCGGCCGGCTGGCCCGCCGGTGGCGGCTGATTGGTCAGAGCACCGGGAATCCCTTGCGGGGCCGAATCTGAATCTTGCTCTTGCAATGTTTGTTCGCTGCGCAGCGCGATCCGTTCCGGATCGTAGATTTCACTTGAACGTTCGATCAAGTCGAAACCCAACTCGGCGGTCACTTGCGCACGCACTCCATCGGCCCCCACGATCGGCATCAGAATATCGTGGACCCGCTGCTGCAAGCTCTGCTCTAAGCGCCGAGTGTACTTGAACTGCTCGTCGCCTCGGTCCATCTCGCTTGGCTCGAATTCGCTGATCAAACGACCAGCCTGATCGACGATTTTGACGTTGTCCATGGTCAATTCAGGCACGGCAGCGGCAACCAAATGCGCAATCCCGGCCGCTTGTTCGTGACCAAGCGGGCGACCGAGATACAGCTCCAATGCGACCGAGGCCGTCGGTTGAATCCGGTCGCGAATGAACACCGAACGTTTTGGCAAAGCCAAATGAACACGCGCACTTCGCACGGCTTCCAACGTTGCGATGGTGCGCGCCAACTCACCCTCCAACGCCCGCTTGTAGCGCGTGGTTTCCATCAGCTGGCTCATGCTAAGCCCCGTCTCGGAATCCAACAATTCGTAACCGATACCGTCGGTGCGCGGAATACCATCGCCCGCCAAGCGCAACCGTGCCGCATAGACTTGATCGGCCGGGACCATGATTGTGCCCAGCCCATTCAACTCATAATCGATACCATAACCTTCCAGCGCTTTCACCACCTCGGCGGCATCTTGCTCGGACAATGAACCGTAGAGCATCCTTTGGTCCGGGCTACGCGACCACAACATTACCGCGACCCCCAACGCAATCGTCGCAGCCAGTCCGGCAATTAACCCAACCTGACGCAGTCCAGGCAATTCGCTGAAGCGTTGAATTTTTTCGTTAATGTTTGCGGGCAGTAATTGCGCCATAACCAAAACCAGGATTAGATCGACGTTCGCCGCTAAACTTGCATCCGCATGATCTCTTCATACGCGGATACCAAGCGATTGCGCACCTGTGTCATTGCCTCGAAGGACAAACTCGCTTTCTCCACTGCGATCATGACCTCGGCCAAGCTCGCATCCGTATCCTCACGCTGAAACGCCGTTTGCATCGTACCGGCATTCAACGAGCTTTCATTGACTTGATCGATGGCAGATTTCAACAGGCCGCCAAAGTTCGGTTTTTCGCTGGTTGTAACCGGCGCTTGCAACGGCGCCGTCGGGGGCATCTGCGCTTGGGCTCGTAGCACCCGCATTTGCTGTAAAACACCGTTAATATCGATTTCGCTCATGTCCAGCACCTTATCGACCGGGCCAAAAGTTCAACTTAGATCATCGCCTACTGCGGAATGGCAATGCCCGCTTCGCGCATTTTCGCCAACTTGTAGCGCAGCGTCCGCGGGCTAATGCCCAATTGCTCTGCCGCGAGCTTGCGGCTGCCGTTGCCGGCCCGCAATGCGTCCAGAAT
>CAZWQC010000306.1:0-3777 GCA_964635785.1 uncultured Ectothiorhodospiraceae bacterium | reverse complement strand
TGCGGCGTTGCGTACAGGGGCAAGTGGGTTTTCGCTTGGTCGATTGGCTTGGCGGGATAGCGATGGGAGCTTGCCTGGTCATCGTGTCACGATGAGTGGCCTGCGAGGTGGTGGTGCGGGTGATTCGTCGCTGTCACAGTGGGGTGGTTTTTTATCTGGCAACGTGATGATTGGTCATCGAAATGAAACCGCACGCGAGGAGGGGTTCGATTTCGATGCGATTGGATTGACGTTCGGCGTGGACTACCGGATATCACGACAGCTCGTTGCCGGGATAGCAGTAGGCTATGCGACTGGCGACAACGATATCGGACGCGACAACGGTTCGTTGGAAACCGACAGTTTGAACACGGCACTGTATGCGGTCTATCAACTGGAGTCGATTTACGTCGATGGTTCTTTCCTGCTTGGGCGCAATGAATACCAATCGGTCAGGCGCATCGATTATGTGACGGATCTCGGTGCCGAGCGTCTCCACGCCGAGGGTGAAACCGATGGTACGCAATATGCGATCAGCGTTGGCACCGGGTATCGGCAAGCGATCGGTGGGTGGAGTTTGGACTATGGACTTCGATTGAACTATAGCGACGCGTCGATTGACGGTTATGCCGAGACGGGGGCAGAGGGTTTGCCACTGCGTCTTGAGCGACAAGATATCTCGACACTGACGACGAGCTTGGGCATCTATTCTAGCTGGGCGCTCAGCCATCGGTACGGTGTCACTTTACCGTTTCTGTCGAGCCATTGGCATCATGAATTCAAGGATAACGACCGTGATGTCAAAGCGGTGTTCGTTCATGATCCGTTTGCAACGGCTTTCACTGTGCCAACGGATCGTCCGGATAGAGATTATTTTTCCGTGAGCGCAGGACTGACCGAGGTGTTTGCCTACGGCTTACAAGCGTACATGCAATATGAGACGAGACTTGCCCTGAACAACGTGACCTACCATGGGGTCTCGCTGGGTGGGCGATGGGCCTTTTGATCGACTAAGGCAGCGCGTTCAGTTGGCGTGGTTGGCTTGCCGTCGGTGAAGCGGCTGTTCTTTGCTTGGTTTTTGTGGGATACTGCAAGCCTTCTGGCGGATGTGACAAACCCAACCATGAGCTCAAGACAACTACGCCAACGTGCCGAAGCCCTGCTTGAGAATTCCGGCGACAAAACAGTTCCGGATGTTACCAGCCTGTCCGCGGAGCAGGTGCAAGAACTGTTGCATGACCTGCAAACGCATCAAATCGAACTGGAGCTGCAGAACCAGGAGTTACGCGAAACCCAACTCGAACTTGAGCAGTTGACCGCTCGCTATGCCGACCTCTACGAACGTGCCCCGATTGGGTATTGTACCCTCGGGGAGAGTGGCTTGATCGTCGAGGCCAATCGCGTGGCCGGCGATCTTTTCGGTGTGGACAGTCAATCGCTGATCGGTCGAGGTTTCAGTCGTTTTGTCGCGAAAGAGGACCATATCACCGAGTATCGAAAGCGGGGTGAGTTGCTCGATAGTGGGAAACCGCAACGCTTCGAACTGCGTCTGTTGAAGGCGAATAGTGACGTGTTTTGGGGGCGCTTGCATGCAAGTACTGTGGAAGATTTGGATGGGCGACGCGTCTGTCGTCTGTTGATCAGCGATATCACCGAAACGAAACTGGCCGAGTTGGCGCTGCAGGCGGAAAGGGAACGGCTCGGTAACGTGATCGATGGAACGCGAGTGGGTATCTGGGAATGGGATGTTCAGACCGGTGCAGTGGTACTCAATGAACGTTGGGCAGAGATCATTGGTTATACATTGACAGAGTTGGCACCGGTTTCGATCAAGACTTGGCAGGACTTAATCCATCCGACCGACTTGGTAGAGTCCAAACAGGCGTTGCAAAAGCATTTTGACGGACAATCGGATTACTACAGTCTCGAGTGTCGGATGCGGCATAAGGACGGGCATTGGGTCTGGGTGCATGATCGCGGCAGAGTGATGAGTTGGCGAAGTGATGGCCAACCGCTGATGATGTTCGGTACGCATGCCGACATCACCCGGCGCAAACAAGCGGAGGCTGCTCTGGTCGATGCCAATCGCGAATTGCTTCGTGCTAAGGCCGAAGCGGACCGAGCGAATGCCGCAAAAAGCCAGTTTTTGGCGAATATGAGTCACGAAGTCCGAACGCCGCTGACCGGGGTGCTCGGTATGCTCGATCTATTGAAGGAAACCGAACTGACCAGCGAGCAGGGGCAATATCTTGACTCGGCGTATACCAGTGCGAAAGTGCTCGGCGATGTGGTTGACGATATTTTGGATTTGTCGAAGATCGAAGCCGGTATGCTGATACTGGAAGAAACGGATTTCGATCTGTATGAAACGATCGAAGACTTGGCGGTGTTGTTGCGCTTGCGCGCGCAAGCGAAGCAGTTGGTGTTTCGTTGGCAGATCGATGCCGATGTGCCAGGCGTCTTGTGCGGTGATCCGACCCGTTTGCGGCAGGTGATTTTGAATTTGGCCAGCAACGCGATCAAGTTCACGATGGCTGGTTGGGTCGAACTCCATGTGGGTGCTGTGGAACAGTCCGAGGATCACGTGCTACTGCGGGTTTGCGTTCGGGATACCGGTATCGGCATTGCCGAGGAGAAACAAGTCCTGTTGTTTCAGCCATTCTCGCAAATCGATGCGTCGACGACTCGACGGTATGGTGGTACCGGCCTAGGTTTGGCGATTTGTAAGCAATTGGTGACGGCAATGCGCGGCGAGATTGCCGTGCGCAGTGCGGCGGGGAGGGGTAGCGAATTTTGGTTTACGGTAGAGCTAAAGAAATCGGGCAAGGAATTTGTCGACCTAGACACCCAGACGAAAGCCGCCAATGAGCCGTTGCCAGTCATTCGGGAGAAACTAAGAAAACGTGATGGACGAATCCTGTTGGCGGAAGACAATCCAACCAACCAACAAGTGCTGATTGGGATATTGCGTCAGTGTGGTCTGGTGCCAGACGTGGTGAGCAATGGGCTGGAAACGTTAGAGAAATTACGCCAGCAACGATACGATCTGGTGTTGATGGACGTTCAAATGCCAGAGCTGGATGGTTTGGCGGCGACCCGGTGTATTCGCGATCCGACCAGCGATGTGCTTGACCATGACATACCGGTTATTGCGATTACGGCACAGGCGATGTTGGGAGATCACGCCGAGTGTTTGGCGGCGGGCATGAACGATTATATTACCAAACCGCTCGAGCCGAGCCGATTGTTGCAGCTGTTGCTCAATTGGTTGCCGCAAGACACGGTTGAACATGACGTGCGGGCAGCGGATTTTGCGCCACGAGATGTCGCAAAGGGCGAGGCCGTTTGCCAAGATCGAGAGAATACACATGCCTACATAAACGACGCAATGCCGGCGGAGCCGTACACCAGTTCCAACGCGCAAAGCGATGGCGTTGTGGACGAAGCGGTATGGCATCGTTCACTTTTTGTGCAACGGTTGCTTGGCGACGACACGTTGGCCAAAGAGGTGGCACAGAGCTTTTTGGATGACCTGCCAGGCCTGGTCTGTAGGCTGCGAGGTGAACTCGAGGCGAGCAATTTTGGAGAGGCGAAACGGGTGGCGCACCGACTCAAAGGCAGTGCTGCGAACATCGGAGCAGTCGCCCTGCGAGATGCGGCGTTGACGGTGGAATGCGGTGCGGATCTTGCCACAATGCAAATTGCTTGGCCTGAACTCGAACGGCGCGCAGTGGAATTTCAGCAAATTGCTAAACCGTGGGTCAGCGCGCGTGTGGGTCGTTAGGTGAACGCTGACTT
>CAZWQC010000305.1:0-3783 GCA_964635785.1 uncultured Ectothiorhodospiraceae bacterium | reverse complement strand
AGGCGAAATCGAGTCCGATGGCGTGTTGTCGCCGGCGGAAATGACGCTGGAGCTGGCCTGGCACATTCGTGCCGGGGGGCCGTGGGGGCAAGGATTCCCGACACCTTGTTTCGATGGTAAGTTCTTCGTGCTTCGGCGGACCAATCTCCGCGATAAGCATGTCAAGCTAGCATTAGCTCCAGTTGATGGCGGTGACGCCGTCAATGCGATCGCCTTTAACAGTCTACTTAGCGAGTGGCCCGAACGCGTCGATGTGCCGGTCCAGATCCTTTACCGTCTGGAGGTCAATGAGTATCGTGGTACAAGTCAGCTACAACTCGTGATTGAACGTCGATTATATTAACAGCCAAAGACCTTCGGATGAATCGACTGACACTCATTTTTGCAAAGTTTCTCGGCACCGTGAGTTCCACTAACATGCTAAATACGCTAACAGCTCCACCGCTGGGATACCGATCACTTTCGCAACAACTTGTACATGGCGGCGGCTTGCGGGCAGTCGCAGCGCATTACCAGATTCCATGGTCCGATTGGCTAGACCTGTCGACCGGGATCAACCCGCTCGGTTGGCCGATACCTCGGCTACCGCCTTCGGTGTGGCAACGGCTCCCGGAGAACGACGACGGCTTGCTCGCGGCAGCCGCAGACTATTATGGCACCGGTGCACTGCTGCCTGTGGCCGGCACCCAAGCGGCGTTGCAAGTGTTGCCGCAGTTGCGTCATGCTGGAAACGTCGTTATCGCAGCGCCAACGTATGCTGAACATGCCCGTGCCTGGCAGGGAGTCGGGCACGAGGTTCGTTTGCTGCCCTGGTCGGTGCTGACCGGACCCCCGACCGAGTCCACTCGCTTGGTCCTCGATCAAGCCGATGTGTTCATCGTCGTTCATCCAAACAACCCCACGGGTGATGTCGTCGATACCGACCGACTATTGGCGATTCACGCTCGGCTGTCACGACGCGGGGGCTGGCTAATTGTCGACGAGGCATTCATGGACGCGACTCCGGGCCAGTCACTGGTGGTACGGGCTCCGCCTGCGGGGTTAATCATCTTACGCTCGCTTGGAAAATTTTTCGGGTTGGCGGGGCTTCGGGTTGGCTTCGTCATGGCTGAGCCCGGCTTACTTCAAACGCTGGATCATCGCCTCGGTCCGTGGGCAGTCAACGGACCCGGACGCTACCTTGCCACACGGGCCTTGCGCGATGCTAGATGGATCGATACGATGCGACTTCATTTACCGCTGGCCAGTGCCCGGTTAGCCGCTTTGCTCAAGCGCCACGGGCTGTCGCCTAGTGGCGGTAATCCATTGTTTCAGTGGGTCAAGACGACGAGTGCGCCGGCACTGCAACAGGCGCTGGCGCAGCAAGCGATTTGGGTTCGTCGGTTTGACGATCCCCAGAGTTTGCGTTTCGGTCTGCCGGGGACAGAGGCGGACTGGTTGCGGTTGGATAATGCGTTGGCGCAAATATGTTCGGAAACGAACAGCAAAGCGTAAACGAACGAATGCACGCGTGCTTAACGTGCCTAAAACGATCGCCTCCTTGCCACAAACCGATCGACGGTCGACCGACCCCGGCCCGAGGTTAAGCCGGGAAACGGCTTGTTTCTCGGCTTAACCTATCACTCGCATTCAGTCAAGCAACATCACGCCGGCACAACATTTCCGCAAACACTAAAATCTCAGCCCTCGCTCGGCTGAACTTCGATCGCACCCGACATCGCATCCAACCCCTGGGGGTGTTGCACGGTGGCGGCATTGGCTTTCGACAACAGCATCGGCAAGACGAAATACCCAATCGCAACGCCAACCGCGATACCAAAAAACGCACCCAACAAAATCGCCAGACCTTTCATGACTCACCTCTTTTCTTTACGTTACATCGACCATCGCGGCGACACGACCGAACGATCGGTAGGGCGCCACTTCGTGCCCCGAATCGCCGAACTCGCCGGCTAAGTTAACTGAGGGCCCCGGCATCAGCAAGGCCGAATGATCGGCTCGAACATTTAGCAACCAGCCAATCTTGCCGGCGGCTTTGCCGAGTTCGTGTTCTTGCACAAGCCGAGACTCGTGCCGCCACTTAGTGTACGACACTTCTGCTACGATTGCACCCGCCGTTGCGAAACCTTGCGTAGCGATGCCCCCTCATGCCCTACTGGGACAATGAGCAAACGCGGCCCTACCAAATCAATCGGCTGGCCCGCCGATCGCCTGCGGGCTGTTGGCGGTTGCTTGACGCGATGGTGGCTAACGTTGTTTCATCTGCCCAACCGACTTCACCACCACCAACCATCGGGTTAGGCAGGAGAGAGGCCAGCCGGCGTTGCACAAGTCAGCGAATACTCGGTGCGGACGGGGAATCCGCGCAACTCTCGCGATGACCGATCAGATTTCAGGTGTCGTATGGGTTGCATGGCGATCGTTATCACGGCCCCCGCCCGATACCGACAGCCATTCATTTTTTATCTAATTGCCAACAAGTTAGAAACGTTTATCATGGATAAAACATACCACCCGCAAGCGATTGAACAAAACCGCTATCAACACTGGGAGAACAACGGTGACTTCACCCCCCCGGGCACCGGGCCAGCCTATTGCATCATGATTCCGCCCCCGAACGTGACCGGCACGCTGCACATGGGCCATGCCTTCCAAGACACTTTGATGGATGCTTTAATTCGCTATCACCGCATGCGTGGGGCGAATGCGCTGTGGCAAGTGGGCACCGACCATGCCGGCATTGCGACACAAATGGTGGTCGAACGTCAGCTCAAAGCCGAGAACAAAACTCGACACGACCTGGGACGGGAGGCCTTCGTCGAACGGGTTTGGGAATGGAAAGCGACCTCCGGTGGCACGATCACCCAGCAACTGCGACGCATGGGTGCGGCCGTCGATTGGAGCCGGGAACGCTTCACGATGGATCCGATGCTGTCGAAAGCCGTCCGCGAAGTATTTGTGCGACTGTACGACGAAGGACTGATTTATCGTGGGCAACGTTTGGTCAACTGGGATCCGGTGCTGCACACCGCGATTTCCGACTTGGAAGTCGAGAACAACGAGGAACAAGGGCATTTATGGCATTTGCGTTATCCACGGGTGGATGGCAAGGGTCATGTCGTCGTCGCGACCACCCGGCCCGAAACCATGCTTGGCGATTGTGCGGTCGCGGTGAACCCGGCGGATGAACGGTACCAGGACCTGATCGGCCTTGACGTGGAACTACCCTTGACGGGGCGGCGGATTCCCGTCATCGCCGACGACTATGTCGATCCCGAGTTCGGTTCGGGCTGCGTCAAGATTACACCCGCCCATGATTTCAACGACTACGCGGTCGGGCAGCGCCATGCGTTACCCCTAATCAATATTTTTACCCGCGATGCTTGCATCAACGAGAACGGACCTGCGGCCTATCGTGGCTTGGACCGTTACGAGGCGCGGCGGCAAATCGTCGCCGACCTCCAGGCACAAAACCTATTGGACCGCATCGACGACCACAAACTCATGGTCCCTCGCGGCGATCGCAGTGGCGCCGTGGTCGAACCGTATTTGACCGATCAATGGTTCGTCGATTTAACCCGCCACACCTTGCCGGACGGTCGGCCGGGCGGGTATCAGGCCATCACCAAGCCGGCCATCGATGCCGTGCAGCACGGTCAGGTGGAATTCATTCCAGGCAACTGGGCAAAAACCTATTTCAACTGGCTGAACGACATTCAAGACTGGTGCATCTCCCGCCAGATTTGGTGGGGCCATCGCATTCCCGCTTGGTATGACGAGGCC
>CAZWQC010000304.1:3224-3831 GCA_964635785.1 uncultured Ectothiorhodospiraceae bacterium | reverse complement strand
AAGGGACTAGCGCAGATACCAATGCAACAAGGTGCTTTGATCGCGTTCGCGACGGCGCCTGGCGAGGTTGCCGAGGACGGTTTTGGCCGCAACGGCACTTATACTCATTTTTTGCTGGAAAACTTGCCGAAACCGGGATTGAACCTATTCGAGGCATTCAATCGCACCGGTCGCGCAGTCGTCGATGCGACCCGCTCACGTCAAATCCCTTGGATTAATACCTCGCCGCTACCCGATTTGTGTTTAGCTTCCTGCACGGACACGACCGGCCAAGCCAAACCACGACATCTCTTCCTGAACGAAACCCGCAAGGAACGATTACCACCTGGAGAGCAACATCGTTGGACCTTCGACGGACGTGCTGGCGAATCCGTTCTCGTGACATACGATAGTGAATTCGATGCCAGTATCTCGGTGCTCGATCCTTCCGGCCACCCCCTCGCCAGTCGTCTTCTGGCGCGTAGCGGTGCCCGTTTCGAACGGCTGCGCCTGGCGCTAATTCGAGGCGGACCACACCAAATTCACCTACAGTCGCAAGAATCCGATGTGGGCGGTTGGTATCGATTGGAGCTGGCCGACGATCCCACACACACCACCAAAGCATCGA
>CAZWQC010000304.1:0-3214 GCA_964635785.1 uncultured Ectothiorhodospiraceae bacterium | reverse complement strand
CGAGCCCGGTGACGAACTCGTTACCTCACGAGCTGCCCCCGCGTTACACGGAACCGAACACCGGGCTTGAGTTCGTACTCATTCCGGGTGGCCAATTTCAGATGGGCAGCCCACGCCAGGAACCTTCCCGCGACAGCGACGAGGTTTTGCACAATGTCACCGTCGGAACCTATTATCTCAGTACAACCGAGGTCACGTTCGCGGCGTTCGATCGTTTCACTGCCGCAACCGGTTACGGAAAACCCGCCGACGAAGGTTGGGGACGCGGCTCCCGTCCCGTAATCAATGTCTCATGGCTAGACGCGCAAGCGTTCCTCCACTGGTTGAGCGCGCTAACCCGCCAAGACTATCGTCTGCCCACCGAAGCAGAATGGGAATATGCCGCTCGTGCGGGCACTCGTTCACCCTATTGGTGGGGGCAATCGATTGGACATAACCGGGCCAATTGCAACGGCTGTGGCAGCCGCTGGGATGGGCAAATGACCGCGCCAACGAGTTCTTTCCCACCCAACCCTTGGGGTATTTATGATACCGTCGGCAACGTCTGGGAATGGACCTGTTCGGTTTGGCCGAATCAGTACCAGGGTTTGGAAAATCGCTGCGCGAACGATTCAACGCATTCTGTCGAACGCGTTTACCGAGGTGGAAGTTGGCGTTATCGCCCGAAACGCGTCCGTGCGGCCAACCGCATCGGCTATAGCATCCATCACCGTGACATCGATCTTGGTTTCCGCGTGCTCGGCGAGGCAGTGGCGGGTTCTCATTGATTCGTATCGCCTCGTTCCTGCACCTGCCCCCCCACAGAGCCTTGACCCAGCAGCTGACGAAATGTTGTTTCATCCAGGATCGGTATACCCAAAGCGTCGGCGCGATCACGCTTGCTCCCTGGATTCTCGCCTGCGATGACCGCGGTCGTTTTTTGCGATACCTGACTGGTCACCTTGGCACCAAGCGCTTCCAGTTCCGCCTTCGCCTGCTCGCGCGAGAAATCCGTCAGGGTACCCGTCAACACGTAGGTTTTTCCTTCGAGGGGTTTGGTTTGCGCCATTGCAGCAAGCGGAGTTGTCGTGACATCCGTCGTCATCACCGGATCAATCACCGGCCAATGCACACCGGCAACGCGCAAGCGCTCGATCACCTCCCGGTTATGCGATTGCGCGAAAAACGTCACGATGTGACGAGCAACGACCGGGCCGATATCCGGCACTTGTTGCAATTCCGATTCATCGGCTGCCATGATCGCTTCGAGGTCACCGAAATGAGTCGCCAACGCTTTGGCCGTCGCCTGGCCGACTTCGCGGATTCCGAGTGCGTACAAAAATCGATCGAGCCGAGTTCTGCGGCTTTTTGCCAAACTGCGCAGAAGATTATCGGCCGATTTCTCCCCCATTCGCTCCAACGCCATCAATTGATCTTTGATCAGCCCGTACAAGTCGTCGACCTGCTTGACCAGATCGTTTGCAACCAGCTGCTCCACCAGCTTATCGCCCAAACCTTCAATATCCATCGCCCGACGCGACGCAAAATGTTTGATCGCCTCGCGCCGCTGCGCCGGGCAAAACAATCCACCGGAGCAGCGGGCAACGGCCTCCCCCTCGGCTTGCACGACCTCCGCACCGCAAGTGGGGCAGTGCGCGGGTAACGCGATCGGCATGGCGTCGGGTGGACGACGTTCGTGGACAACGCTCACCACTTCAGGAATCACATCACCGGCACGGCGCACGCTGACCACATCACCGACCCGGATGTCCTTGCGACGCACCTCGTCCATATTGTGCAACGTCGCATTACTAACCACGACGCCGCCGACCGTCACGGGCTGTAATCGCGCGACCGGTGTCAACGCACCGGTGCGACCCACTTGAAACGCCACACCACGGATGGTGGTCACAACCTCTTGCGCTGGAAACTTAAAGGCCACCGCCCAACGCGGCGCACGGGCCACGAACCCGAGGACTTCTTGCCAATCGCATCGATCGACCTTGAATACGGCCCCGTCGATCTCGTACGGCAGATCCTCACGCCGCGCTAGCAACCGTTCGCTATAGCGCAATGCAGCCTCGATCCTCTCCGTCCGTTCCCGTTCGGGACAAATCCGCACCCCCCATCGCTGTAACCAAACCAGCCATTCGCTATAGTGCGCCGGCACAGGGTCCGCATCCGTCACCCCCACCCCGTAACAGAAAAAGGCCAGCGGTCGCGCCGCCGTCACCTTTGGATCCAGCTGGCGCAAACTCCCTGCAGCCGCATTACGAGGGTTGGCAAACGGCTTCTCACCCCGCTCGCGAGCCACCGCATTAAGTCGTTCGAAACCGTCTTTCGGCATGTAAACCTCACCGCGAACTTCCAACAAACGCGGATACCCCGTGCCATACAACCGGAGCGCGATAGTCGGAATCGTGCGTAAGTTCTGGGTAATGTCTTCTCCGCTATACCCATCACCACGGGTGGCGCCCCGAACCAGTTCGCCGTGTTCATAACGCAAGCTGACGGCTAGACCGTCCAACTTCGGCTCGGCGAGGTAAGCGACGCAATCATTGCTACCCAGACGTTCTCGCACTCGTTGATCAAACGCGCGCAATTCTTGTGCATCGAACACATTATTTAATGAAAGCATGGGCAAGTCATGCTGGACTTCCGCAAACGCGGCCAAGGGTTTGGCACCGACACGTTGGGTTGGCGAGTTCGGCGTAATCCATGCGGGATACTTGTTCTCGAGTGCGACCAACTCTCGCCAAAGCCGGTCGTATTCGGCATCCGGAACCGTTGGTTCTGCCAACACAAAATAGCGGTAATTGTGCGCCTCGATCTCGAGTCGCAACTGCTGCAAGCGCTCGGCGTCGGACATTTCGGTCATTACGGTGCCTTCGGTTTCGCTCGATAGAACCTATCAGGAAACGTCTTTCCAACGCCGAATCGCGGCAAACGTCTCAACCCCAGGGACCGTTGCGTGCCCGACATACTCGCTGGCGGCAGCGATCACCGCTGGTTGGTCGCAGCGCAAAAACGGGTTGCTCACCAGTTCCAAACCGATGGTGCTCGGCAGTGTCGGTTGTTGACGTCGACGCAAAGCCAGAACCTCCTGTTCACGCGCCTGCAATGCGGCATTGTCGGGTTCCACTTTGCGCGCAAAAGCGATGTTCTTCTGCGTATATTCATGGGCACAATAAACCTTGGATCCCGCCGGCAAGCGACCGAGTCGAGTCAGGGATTG
>CAZWQC010000303.1:0-3832 GCA_964635785.1 uncultured Ectothiorhodospiraceae bacterium | reverse complement strand
AGCGAACGGCGAACGCGGCAAAGGAAATCAAGGGGTTGATTACAGATTCCGTGACCAAAGTCGAATCTGGCAGCGAGTTGATCGGGGCTGCCGGGATGCGAATGGATGAAATTGTCCGGTCGATCAAACAGGTCACTGACATTATTGCGGAAATTGCGGCGGCGAGTAATGAGCAATCCGCTGGGATCGAGCAGGTGAATCAGGCGATTACACAGATGGATGATGTGACGCAGCAAAACGCTGCATTGGTCGAGCAGGCAGCGGCGGCCGCGGAACCGTTGGACGAACAAACCCAAGCGCTGGCCCGATCGGTGGCGATGTTTAGGCTGGCCGAGCAGGCGACGAAGCCGCCGGCGCGGGCGATGCAAACGCCAAGGCCAGTCTCCCAAGCAGCGGCCGAACCGGCGAAACTAGCGGTCCAGACAGCACCGCAAAAGTCTACGCAACCGGTGCAGCCCGCGCGTGCGTCGGCCAAGCTGTCGCAGCCGAGTGGCAGGATAACGACAATGACGAAGAATGGGAGGAGTTCTAGTCCTGGCGCGTTTTTTGGTCCATCCCGGCCGCAGGCAAGTTGGTCTGTCATCGGAGGTTGTAGTCGATGAATGAAAACGCGGAAGAGCAAATCGATTCGGCGGCAAACGCCAGTGATGATTGGGCGGCAGCGTTGGCCGAGCAAAAAGCGTCCACCGCGCCCGAGAACCCGACCGAACGCGAGCTCTACGAAGACAACGAGGGGTTCGTCGAGCGTTCGGACAACGAAATCAAGTTGGACGTTTTGTTGGACGTGCCGGTGACCGTCTCCATGGAAATTGGTCGGACCCGATTGCCGATTCGTAATCTGTTGCAATTGAATCAGGGGTCGGTGGTGGAACTTGACCGGATGGCCGGTGAACCGTTGGATGTGTTGGTGAACGGCACGTTAATTGCTCATGGAGAGGTCGTGGTTGTCAACGAGAAGTTCGGTATTCGCTTGACGGATGTCATTAGCCCAGCCGAACGGGTGCGTAAATTGAAATGAAGTGGCGTTTTCGTCGTTGGTTCAGTGGTATCAATCGTTTCATGGGCACCGGTATGCATTCCGCCTGCGCAGGAATGCAACCCGTGTCTGTTGTTGCAAAAGCGTTTGCAACAATGCATCTGTGGGGGGGCGTGAGGCCAGCCGAGGTGCTTGCCGAGCCGATGAGTGAACCGGCACCATTACCGCTGGTGGATAGTGTGCAAGCGATTATGGTGTTAACGCTGCTGTTGATATTGATTGTCGCTGTGCCGTGGTTGTTGCGCCGCGTGTCGGGTTTGACACTCGGTTTGGATGGTCGGTTGCGGGTGCTGACGGCGGTGGCGGTTGGGCCAAGGGAGCGCGTCGTCTTGGTCGAAGTCGGTCAGGAGCAGCTTCTACTCGGGGTGGCCCCGGGGCAGGTCCGGTTGCTGCATGTTTTGCCGGAGCCATTGGTGACCCCAGCGCCCGCAGCGGGCGACTTCAAATCCCGTTTGCAGGCCGCCATGAGTCGGTTACGGACTCCACCGCGATGATGCGTCTACTGCTGCTGTTTTGGTTGGCGGTGCCGGCGGTTGGCTGGGCTGCGCCGGATTTGCCATTGTTGACGGTGACCAATACGGCGCAGGGTGGCCAGGAATACTCGGTCAAACTGCAAGTCTTCCTGATCATGACAGCGCTGACCTTCATTCCGGCTGCATTGGTCATGATGACCTCGTTTACGCGGATCGTCATTGTGCTTTCGATATTGCGTCAAGGGATCGGCGCGGCGCAAACACCATCGAATCAGATTATCATTGGGCTCGCTTTGTTTTTGACACTGTTTATTATGTCTCCCGCCTTCGAGCAAGCCTACCAGGATGCCTTGGTGCCCTATATGGCCGAAGAGATCACCCCGGATATTGCCGTTGCTCGTGCGAAAGAACCCTTCCACGCTTTCATGGTTGCACAAACGCGGGAGAGTGATTTGGCGATGTTCGCCGAGATCGCCGACATCGATGGATTCGACCAGCCGGCGGATGTACCGTTTTCGTTGTTGGTACCGGCGTTCATCACCAGTGAGTTGAAAACGGCCTTTCAGATTGGTTTCTTGATGCTGATTCCTTTTTTGATCATCGACTTGGTCGTGGCGACCGTATTGATGTCGATGGGGATGATGATGTTATCGCCGATGATCATTTCATTGCCCTTCAAGTTGATGCTGTTTGTTTTGGTCGATGGTTGGAGCCTGGTGATCGGAACGTTGGCAGCCAGTTTTTACGACACGGTGTAATGCGCCGAATGGGAAGGTGACCGATGAACGAAGAGACCGTCTTGGAGATCGCTCGCCAGGCCATGTTGGTCACCGCGCAGTTGTCCGGTCCGATTTTGTTGACTGGTTTGGCGATCGGTTTGGTCGTGAGTGTGATTCAGGCCGCGACGTCCATTCAAGAAATGACCTTGACATTCATTCCAAAAATGATTGGGGTCGGGTTGGCCATTGCCATTGCCGGGCGCTGGATGTTGCGGCTGTGGGTTGACTATACCGAACGTTTGTACATGAGTATTCCGAATTTGATTGGCTAATAGGGGATTGGCTTGGAGCCTCTGTTTCAGTTTTCCGAAGGTCAGCTTCAAGCATGGGTTGCCGCTGTCTTCTGGCCGTTCGTTCGAATTGGCGCGATGTTCGTCGCGATGCCGCTTTTGAGTATGGCAAACATGCCGGTGCAGGTCCGTGTGTTGTTGGCGCTCGCTCTGGCATTGTTTATCTCGCCACTGTTGCCGCAACCGCCGGCAATCGATCCGTTGTCGGCCCCTGGTTTGTTAATCGTGTTGCAACAGGTGCTCATCGGCGTCAGTATGGGGTTTATTCTGCAGCTGGTGTTAAGTGCCATGGCACTCGCCGGGGAGTCTATCGCTTTGTCGATGGGGTTGGGTTTTGCGGTCATGGTCGATCCGATTTCGGGTGCGCAAACCCCAGTGATCAGCCAGTTTTTGGTGACGCTTGGTTTGTTGTTGTTTTTGACGCTTGGGGGGCATTTGCTGGCCTTCGAGATTCTCTTGGACAGTTTCAAGACCCTGCCGATCGGTGCGCTTGGCGTGGAGCGCGAAGATGCCTGGCGCGTGGTGAATTGGGCGACGCGCATGTACGCCGGCGGTTTGCTGCTGGGTTTGCCCGTTGTCGGCAGTGTGCTATTGGTCAATATTTCTTACGGCGTGATGACGCGTTTTTCACCACAGTTGAATATATTCGCGGTTGGATTTCCGCTGACCATGTTACTCGGTCTGGCGATTTTGGTGTTGACATTGCCCAGTATTGGGCCCCGCTTTACAGGATTGTTGATTAAGGCATTTAACTTGATCGGCGAGCTGACGGGCGGTCGCTAAGGATGGCTGAAGACGCTGAGGACAAAACCGAGGCTCCCTCGGGAAAACGGCTGCGAGAGGCGGCGGAACGCGGCCAAGTACTTCGGTCGCGAGAATTGAACACGACGCTGGCACTGTTGGTCGGTGCGATGGGCTTGCTGTTCCTTGGTGAACACATCTACCTCCGGCTGAACGCCATCATTGCGGCATGTTTCGATCTGGATCGAACCGAGGTGCACGATCCTGCTGCTGTCGTGACCCGGCTCGTGGCGGGGGTGTGGTCCTCGTTTCTGGCGATCGCGCCGCTGCTGGCCCTGATGGTGGGAGCCGCTCTGCTTGGGCCGCTGCTCCTTGGCGGTTGGAACGTTGCCGCTAAAGCGCTCGAGCCGAAGTTGGACAAACTCAATCCCATCAATGGAATGAAGCGCATCTTCGGGCCGCAAGGCGCAATGGAGTTGGTCAAGTCATTGGCCAAGTTTGTGCTGATCGGCG
>CAZWQC010000302.1:0-3841 GCA_964635785.1 uncultured Ectothiorhodospiraceae bacterium | reverse complement strand
GTTGGGCGCCCTTGACTGCCTTGGCGGTGTTACAGGTCATCGCCGGTCATCATGCCGGTTTCGCGAACATTGACGCGCTGCAAGCGCGGTTACGGCCGAGCGAAGATGACCCGCTGTTGGTGCAATGGAACACACTGGATCGGGAGGTACTCGCGCAAGCCACTGGCCTGGATCTGTCCGAGGCATTAGGCGAGTTCGAGGATGCCAGGCGGTGGTTGTTTCGGCGGCAAAAGGTGGCGGAATGTCTGGCGCAATTACCGCTAGACGAGGCGATCGGTTTTCGCTTGTGGACGCAATTTTTGTTCTCGTTGTTGCTGGAAGCGGACAAGGCCTTGTTGGCCTTGCGCAGTGAAGGCTTACAAGCTTATTTCACACCGGTTGCAGCCCAATTCAGCGCAGATCGAATCGAGCAACGCTTGGCGGGTCTCCCTGATACCCCCCTGAATCGATTACGCCAGCAATTGCGGGACCGAGTGTTGACAAGAAGTAAGACGGATAGTCCCTGTTATACCTTGACGCTGCCCACTGGTACGGGGAAGACCTTGCTCGCGGCGAGTTGGGCCGCCGCGCAACGGAGCCGGGTCGCTAAGGAAGACAGGCAGCCCCGGATCATCATCGCGTTACCCTTCTTGTCCATCGTCGATCAGACCGAACTCGAATACCGGCATGTACTCGGCCTCGATACCGAGACCAGAACGCAATCGGGGCAATTATTGGCCAGCCATTCGCTCTCGCAGCGCGAATATGAACTGGAAGGGGAAACGCTCGGAGAGGATGACACCCGCTTTTACCTGGATACCTGGCGGGCGGAAATCGTTGTGACGACTTTCGATCAATTGCTGTTGGCGCTGTTCTCGCCGAAAACACGCCATCAAATGCGCTTTCATGCCTTGTTGGATGCGGTCATTATTTTGGACGAGGTGCAGACCCTCCCCTGTCAATTATGGGATTTGGTCGACCATGCCTTGCGCGGTCTGACGGCAGAGAGCCAAACGCGCGTCTTGCTCATGTCGGCAACTCAGCCGGCCCTACTCACTGGCGCCTACGAACTTGCCGGGGAGGCCACGTATATCAAGGACATATTTGCAAAATTTCAACGCTACCGCCTGCATTTTCGCCATCGACAAAATATGCCGTTGACGCAATTTCTCGCCGCCGACCTCTTGCCTAGGCTGGCCGCTTGGCAAGCACAAGGCCAACACGTCTTGGTCACGTTGAATACTCGTGGATGCGCCAAAAAGGTTTGGCAAACCGCCAGCGAACAGTTCCCCGAGTTACCCGTGTGGTTAATCAGCGCGAACCTGACCCCTCGCGACCGCCTGCGCCGGGTTGCGGCCATCAAGGCCAAAGATAAAGGCAGCCCTTGTTTGGTGGTCTCGACGCAGGTGATCGAAGCCGGTGTTGATATCGACATGGATATCGTTATCCGCGATTTCGCGCCCTTGGATGCCTTGATTCAAGTGGCCGGTCGCTGCAATCGCCATAACCATTTAGGCCAGCATGGTGGACGGGTAGAGATCGTCTCGCTGAGCAATCGACGAGGCAGAGCCTATGACGGCATGATCTATGATGAGACCCTACTGGGCATTGCGCGGGAAATCTTGGCCGACGCGCCAGAGACTTTAGGCGAAGAACAGGTACTGACCCTCAGCCAACGCTATTTTGCCGCCATTAAGGCCCGCAAGGACACCGGGGCCAAGCTCACTGATTCCTTTGCCTATTGGGACGTCTTTCCCGATATCCATGCCTTACTCCGTGGTAACCAACGCCAGATCGATTTTCTGGTATTAGAGGACAGCGAGGAAGATCAGGCATTAAGGCAGCATATTGTAGAAGCACTGGCGAGACAGGATCGCTGGCAACGACGGGAGACCTTGCGTCGCCTGGCGCCAGCGATACAACAACGCACCGTTAGTTTCCATGCCCGTCGTGGACTACATCCGGATGACCATGCGGAGGCGCTCGGTCCATTTTGGCAACTTAAACCCGGCTATTATCATCCCGATAGTGGCCTCGATCTGAAACTTGACGATGAGGATCCCGCTACATGCATCTGCTAACCACTTTACCGCTTGTCCAAATCGATCTGCATTGGGACCGCGAACTCCAAAACAGAGGGCGCTTCCCTGTAAAGTTACATAGACAACATCTGTTTGCAACGTACAATGACAACCAACCGCAACAAGGTATTATCCAATGACAAACCAACGACTGGAACGCATCACCATAGAACCCGGTCAGTGTGGGGGGCAGCCTTGTATCCGAGGTTATCGCCTTCGAGTCAGCGATGTGCTCAGCCTATTAGCGGCTGGGGCATCCCATGCAGAGATTCTTGATGACTATCCCTTCCTGGAAGAAGGAGATATATTCGCGGCGCTTGAATATGCCGCTAGACAGCTCGGTCATTCAACATCGATTGCTGCATGAGATTATTGATCGACAATCAGCTCCCTTGCGCATTGGCTCGTTTCCTAATTGTTTACATGTCCGCGATGTTGGGTTGGATGCAAGCGATGATCGGGAGATCTGGACTTACGCAAAAAGCGAGGATCTGGTCATTGTCACAAAGGACCAAGATTTTACGCAGATCGCAGATCATCAACTCGATCAATATCCAAAGGTTGTTTGGGTTCGTTTAGGCAATTGCCGAAAGCACGTGCTATTCGATTCGTTTTCAGCGGTTCTAGATGAATTGGGTCGTTTACTGAAGACCGATCAGCAGGTCATTGAGATTCAATAATTTAACTTCAATAATTTAACGTCAATAGAAACCCGTCAGACACCGGCCCCGAGACCTACGACCGGGTCGCCGGTTTCATCGCACTACCAGGAGAATCCGCCACATGCATCTGCTAGCCACCCTACCCCTCGCCCAAGTCGAACTCTACTGGGACATCGAACTGACCGGCAGTCCACGAGTCCTGACGCGACAACTGCGTGGCGCCATTGCCCACGCCTTTGCCGATGATGACCTCTTTCATCAACACGACCCCGCCACTGGCAAACCCATCTACCGATACCCGCGCATCCAGTATCGCTGGGGCGACGGCTGTGGTCGCATTATTGGTTGGGGGCAGGCGGCGCAACGTTTGCTTGCACTGCCTTGGCTTGATCTCGGGCTGATCATCGGCCATCAACCCGTCACCATAGACGATGTCGCCCTCACCAGCCAGCAAGCCGACTTTGCCGTCAGCGCGCGCTTACTTCGTTACCGCTTAATCAAGCCGGCCCTATTGTTCAACCAAGACAACTACCAGCACTATCGCACCCTGGCCGAATCCGAACGGCCCGCCGAACAAGACCGTTTGCTCACTGCCAATCTCCTTGGCACCATGCGCGGTCTGGATGTCACCTTCCCTGAACGCCTCTATGCCACGTTTACCGACCGGCATAGCAAACCCAGCCGCTACAAAGACGAGAAATTTCTCGGGCTGACCGGCGAGTTTATCACGAATGCCGTGTTACCGGACGGACTGGCCATCGGCCACGCGGTCAGTCATGGTTACGGCGTGTTGCAGCGGGCATGATTGTCGTTCCTTTAGACAGCGCGGCAACAAGCCAACCGGAAGTTCAATCCATGACGACCAGGGCCAATGCGCTTTGGCGGACAACCGCAACCAAAGGCGCACTCGCTTTGATTGCCGGCTCGTCTGAACCGAGCCCGGCAAACAATTTAATTCCCACCTCTGAGGACATCCGCTGTTATGGACTTGATTCTGACAACCTTTGGCACCTACCTGCATCGCCAGGGGGAGCTGTTCATCGTCAAAGTAAAAGAGCAAAAGCAAGAAGTCTCGTCACGAAAAGTACGCTCCATCGTCATCACCACCGGCGCCAGTTT
>CAZWQC010000301.1:0-3857 GCA_964635785.1 uncultured Ectothiorhodospiraceae bacterium | reverse complement strand
ATGCCTGCCATCGCGGCGCCAACGATGGTGTGTATAACGAACACCAAGTCGTCATTCCCGGTCTTGGTGCTTGGCGCGACTGAACTCGGTGTGGTCGCCAGCCCGCGTAGCATGCGGTAAGGAACGAGCCGCATCGATCACGTAACAGCCAGGGATGTTTGGTACGCATTGCCTACCAAACATCTTGCGGTCATACTGGGGCTTGGCAGGCCTTACCCCGTCGCTAAACGGTACGCGATGCCTACCCTATGGGGCTTCCCGCCCTTTGGACCGTGCAGACGGTTCTCCCGCACATGGAAAGCCCGCACAACCGGGATGCCGCTGCATGCCTCCCGACCGCCTTGGCCATCTCGCCTTGCCTTAGCTTGCATCGAGATCTTGCCCCAACTCGCGCAGGCGCTCGGCATATCGGGCGGCCCGTTGCTCGGCAACCTGCCGCAAGACCGCCTCGTTCGCCATCCTCTGCTCCGCATTCGCCGCCCTCTGCTCCGCCGCAAGTCTGGCCTGTTCCGTCGTGGCCAATAGGTGTTCCGCCTTGACCCGCAAGGCCGTCTCCATGGCCGCATGCCGCTTGGCCTGTTCGCCTTGCGCCCGGGCCTCGCTCAAGGCCGTCCAGACATAGTCTTTATAAACAGGATGACTCGCCAATTCGAGCAGTGTCGGTTGGCTCTGCAATTCGGCTTGCCGCCACTGAAAACCCGGCAACACCTGCGAGCAGATCACGCCCCCGCGACCCGGTTTGAGCGGGACATAGACGCCGCGGCGGTTGAGGCGATAAAAGGCACACTCCTTTAGTTTACGGTAAAGGATATAGTATTCCTTGACACCTGCCCTTTCATATTCCTGGCGTTTGACCACGGTGTCATTTTCCTTTACTGTCGTGTCGCTGTCGGATAGGCCCTCCAGGCACAGGTCGAAGACGCCCCGATAACTGCGGTCTAGGTCTTGCAATGGGGTGGGATTATCACGCAAGACCATACCGATATCGGGGCGGCGGATGGTCTTCTTGCCGGACAGTTGGCAAACAAAGCCCATCTCCAGCATGACCAAATCGGCCCGCGGATAGGTCTCTAGATAGGCGCTCAAGAGGCGAAAAAACCAGAAAAACAGCCTCGCGGTCTCCCAATCCGACACGCCCTTTTCCTCCAGAATGCCATCATTCCACTCGAAGGTGGGTTCGTTACTATCGTAGTAGTACTGCCAATAATCCGCTTCGGTCACGGCCATGCCGTGGTAGGGGGCGGGGGGTGGATGGGGTTGACGATTTAGCATGTTGACGCTCCTTGGGGACGAGAAATTATTTTTCTTGTGCATCTCTTCCCCCGGTGAGGAGAAGAGATCGATTTTAACGATTATGATGATTTTGCAATGGGGCCGGTGGTGTTCGACCGATGACTTAACCATACGCAAGCGAGCCAAAAAGCCCTAACTGCTCTCCTCCCTTCTCTTGCTCTCCATCACCGAGCGTACATAGCGCCCAAATTTTCGGTGCTCTGCCCTTCTTTCGGCCAGGGTTGCGCCGTTTCGGGCCTGTTCGCGCATCAGTTTGGCGTAGCTGGCCAGACGCCGCTCTTCCAACACGCCTGCTTCGATGAACGCACGGACGGCGCAACCCGGTTCACCCTGGTGGCGAGAATCGGTAAAGCGACAACCTCTTGCCTGTTCGGTAATGTCGGCGAAGGTCTCCTCAACACCGTGTTCGCAATCGGCCAGTTGTAACTCCCGCATCCCTGGTGTATCCAGCAACAGACCACCGCTGGGAAGCAGGTGCAAGGAGCGGCTGGTGGTGGTATGACGTCCCTTGTCGTCATCCGCACGAACCGCCTTGGTGCGTTGCTGTGCATTCCCCAACAGGGTGTTAACGAGCGTCGATTTGCCCACTCCGGACGAACCCAAAAAGGCCACCGTGGTACCGCTAGTGCACCACGTCTCCAGTTGCCGTACGCTCTCTGCCGCCAAGCTGTTTACCGTAATGACATCAAGCGGTGCCCCCAGCGCCCGTGCCTTGGCCATGTATGCCATTGCGTCATCGCACAAATCGCTCTTGGTCAGGACGATCACCGGCAACACATCCGCCGCGTTGGCCAGGGCCAGGTAGCGCTCTAGGCGATTGAGGTTAAACTCTTGATTCATGGCGCTGACGATGAACAGCACATCGACGTTAGCCGCGATCCACTGCGTCGCTACCTTGGCGCCCGCTGCCTTGCGGGAAAAGAGCGAGCGTCGTTCCAACAGGCGATGAAAGCGCCCCTCGCCGTCGAGCAAAATCCAGTCGCCCACGGTGAGTGCGGGGATCGACGGCGACAGCGGCAGGCACGTTTGGCCCCGGGTCGTTAGGCGTTGTACCGCCGAGCGCTCCTGGCCAATTACCCGAGCGATGGCACAGTGTTCCAGATCCGCCAGCGTGAGCTGTTGTTGAAAATAGTGCCGCCAACCCAGTTGCGGCAGGGTGTATTGTTCGCTCATCAAAGCCCTTTACCTCGTCAAAATCGCCCATGAACGCCGGACATCGGGTCATGTTGCCAACCCTTGCTGGACATGGCGTTCACCCCCTGACAACAACAAAACGGCGACACCCGTCTGGGCGAGCGGCCTCTCGCCCCGACAGCACCGGGGGAGGTGAACGGCTACATCCGGTGGGCATACCGGTTACCATCCAGTCAGCCATTTTCGATTGGGAATGCAGCCCGGGCAGCTCCTGCGGCCCGAAGCATACGCTCGGCTTCCGCGTTGCGGAATGGGTTCCCACGCTGGCGCGTGGCTCCATCAAGCGGGGATGAGCGACTCTATCACCAAACTGATCGAACCCACGGCACTATTTAACGGTTCGCCGCCGCTGATGGTGTTGCCTTCCATAGCAGGCGTGTCAAAATCGCTTCAGCGAAACTGGCCACCGACAAACGGTTCCACACCACCTCGAATGGGTAGCTTCAGATCGATGCCTGGGGTATTTGACTTGATTTGGGGCGCACACACGATACGTCTGATTGTCCTCAATCGTATCGCCAGGTCACCCCATAATGCCCCGCAGAAATTGTTCAGTGCACAAGTCGATCGAATCCGCCATGGCATCGAATAGGATCACGCACAGTGCGAGGCGGTCTATGCTCTAGCACATACACCCTGTTTTTCCTGCCAATTGGAGGTACCGAAGAGGGCTTATACCCTGCAAGACTTTCTGCGCGAGTCCCGTGAACTCATTGCCGAGCACACGACCGAAACAGACCGCCAGGCACATTTAGAACACATGACGGTGGCGGCTAGATTGCGCGGTTTGGCGCCGGAGCAGGTATTGCAACACTTCGCCCCCCGCAAGAGCGTTTAGCCGGCTTAAACGAGCTAGCGTTGCGTCGGTTACGAGACCGACTGGATAAAATCAAGTCATCGAACGGCCACACCGATCTTCTCATGTCCCCTGCAAACCCCAATTTCCACGACCAATTAACGGGGCAATGGCGCTTGACTTGCCACGGCAAACCTAAGGACGAGGAAGGACAGTGGCCCGCCCGGGAAGCAGCGACTGCTGCTTCCCGGTAGGTAACCGCTACGACAAAACGAAACCGAATCGGCGCATCAATGCAGACAATACGGTTTGTGGCCACACCCTGCGGCGCGATGAGGTCCGCCGTGATATGCGCTACGCGGATAACCGTATGGAGTGGCAAACCGTGGCCCCTGTGCAGGGTAACGGTCCCACGCCATGTCAGGTGCGAAACGCTGCGGACCTTGCATCCGCGGATAGGGGTGGTGCGGCATGCCCATACGAGGTGGCTCCATCGCACCTTGCGGCGCACCTGCGTACGGCGGCCGTTGCGGCATGCCCGCATACGGCCCCATCGGTCGGCGACCCATCATGC
>CAZWQC010000300.1:0-3878 GCA_964635785.1 uncultured Ectothiorhodospiraceae bacterium | reverse complement strand
GAGGCTGACACGAGTGTGAATCCTTTGTTATCGGTTTCTCGGGTTGATGTCGCTGTCGCTGCAACGGAATCGGTGAGGCGCTTGGAAACCGGTGACGATCGGCCGGTGTTCGATGACTCGCCACCTGAGACTGCGATGCCGGCAGGTACCGCCGAGCAATCTGCACGCATCGGTTCGGGTTGGCTGGATCACCTGCGTCGGGTATGGCCCTCGCGCGGCGCGGGTCCATTGCGTATCCTCGGTGTGCACGTGCTTTGGGTTGTGGCATCGGCGGTGATCGGCATCGTCGTAACGCTAGCGTCGATTTGGTGGTCTATCCCACAGCCGGCGTCACCGCTACCCATCGCCGGCCGAACACAACCGGAGCAACAGCCGCAACGCCCGACGCCTGCCATGGAAGACTCCCCGATCGGGGGTGATCGATCGACCACTTCCCAGGACGGTGGGTTTCCCGAAGCCATCCCACAAACCCCCGATTTCGTCCGGTCCAACGCGTCCAACGAACCCGTATCCGGGGAGGTTGGTCATTCGGCGACGACGGTGGCGGTTGACCAAGCCGCTGCGGAGCCGCCTTCTGCAACGATCTGGCGATTGCGTTTGGAGCGGGCGTTGGGGTCGCATTTGAAACGGATCGAGCACAGCGATCGCGGATTGCGTCTTGATCTTGGCGATCGTTTGACATTCCCGTTCGGCCGGAACGAGTTGACCGAAACCGGCAAAGCCAGTCTTGATGCGCTTGCGGCATTTCTCAAGGAACGGCAAGACGTCGTGGTGCGGATCGAGGGACGCGCCGACGACATCGGTGAGCGTGCCTACAACGCGTATCTTGCCAACCGACGGGCGCAAATCGTGGCGGATTACCTACGGGCGCAAGGGGTGCCGGCGTCGCGATTGCGTGTGATGGGTCGTGTTGTGCCGTATGCAGCAGACGATCCCACGGTGGGCCGTCGTACGGTGTTGTTCGTGCAGCACGGGGACCGTTAGGGCGGGAGACATACCGAGCCAAAGCGCCAGGCCGGCCGACGATCACGATCGTTGCGACTGAACGAAAATGATGGCGCGCACCCAACCTCGTCATGGCGACAATTCATGACATCCCTTGCGGTAATGTAGGGGTTTTTGAAATGATACGCCGAACCTTGGTTGTTATCTCGAAACGACAAACCATGGGTTGGTGCTTATTCAGACTCTCGATGAGCGGTGTGGCAACGATCGTTGTTGCTCGATGTGTCGTTTGGTCGAGGACGAATGGCTCGGTGTCGTGACGTTGTCGAAATGACCGCCGCGATGCCGATGGATTTAAACCAGAGTAACAAAGACGGGAATAAAATGTCGCAAACACGTTACGCGAGAATTGCCGGATTGTGGCATTTCGGCATGGTCTTAAGTGGGTTGGATAGCGGGCTGCGCCGGTATATCAAACGGTTGCCGCTTGCTTTGGCGCCGGGGGCAAAGGTGTTGGACGTCGGCTGCGGGACTGGGGTATTGGGCCAGGCCATTTTGGAGAAGTTTCCGGAAGTCGAGGTCATCGCCACCGACTATGACGAGCAAATGTGCCGCAGCGCGGCGAAAGTGGCCCAACGCAGCGGGTTCAAGGCACCGCAGTATCGGGTGGGGTTGGCCGATATTCACGCGCCGGAGGAAGTTACGTGGTTGGATAGAACCCGTGAACGCTTGGACGAGGAATCGTTTGATCTCGTGATTGCCGGCGCTGTTTTGGAGCATGCCGATTTGGATCGGGCGATACCGAATCTGCGCCGCTTGTTGAAAGCCGGTGGGCAGTTCATCAATGTCGGCATGGATATGCATCACTTTACCCGGATTTACGAGCACCTCTATCACTGTCGCCTGATGCCGACAGAAACGGTACGTAAGGCGTTCGAAACCTATGGTTTCACGAACTCCCATGTGGTCCCGCTGAAATTTCGGGAATTCCCCGCCAATGTCACACGGGTCGGTATTTTCGGCAGTAAACTCGCCGGCTAGTGGTGGGCTGGCGGAATTCAGCCGGCCGCCTGGAACCGCTTGGCACTGCGACGCAATTCGGAGACGATTTCGCGTTCGAGTTGATCGAGGTCGGACATCTTGATTTGGGCGGCGTGGCTAAGCCATGCCGTCTGCCAGTGCCGCTTTTTGGCAAAATAATCGAGAATGAACTGTTCGGACATTAACGTGTAGCGGATCACTTGTTCCGGGTCGACTTGAAGAAATGGATTGCGCGCGATTTGCAACGCCGAATGCTCTTGGATCGCGCAGTATTTGTGCAGAAGTTGATACAACGCCTCACGTGCGGAGTTGGAAGTGTCGCTGACTTGGTCGCGCGTGAAGGGGTGTAAGCTGGCGTCGATGACGGCGTCCAGCCAGTCGGTCAAGGAATTCTCGCTGATCGCCACCTCCAAGGTTTTCAGCTCGGTGGCCAGCCGCGAAATGTTGTTTTGGATGTCCTCGGCTTCGTGATTGACCTTGTTGCGCGCTAAGACCGACCGCCACCTGGATCGGATGCGCTCGAGATCATTGCGAAATTGTTCGATCTGGTAGCGAATTTCCCCAGCCATGCCCTCCATGCGTTGAATCTCATCGAGCTTGTCCCGCATTTCCGCAGATACTCCGTGCAGGCGAATGATGTAGAACTCCGCGAGCAGCTGCTCGATCTCGCCCGAGGCGTTTTTCAAAATGCTCAAAGCGCGCGCGATGTCCGGTGCGAAACTGGCGTGTGGATCGAATTTGGATTCCAGTAATTGGATCGCTTGGGAAATTTCCGAGTCCTCGGCGCGCACGTCGAGCATCATATTGTTCATGCTGCGAATTCCCTTTGCGACCGCGTCGAGATAGCTGGCTTGGCTGGAGTTTTGCCAGCGGGCTTTGCGCTCACGCAAATCCTGTAACTTCTGCGTGAACACGCGCAGGGTGGCGGTATGGGTCGCCGTACCAGCGAGATCCAATGCGTTGATACCTTCCTCGCCCAAGGTCGCATGCAACGCATTGCGTTTGCGCATGTGGTAGGTGTTGGCCGCGAGCAACAGATCCTCGACGACCCGGCGCGATCGCAGAGGAACCTCCTCGATCAGGTCAACGGGAATGTTTTCCGGTAGCGATTCGGCTGGAATTTCGGCCAGCTTGGCAGGCGGTAAAGACCGCACTAGCTGCCGAAACGCTTGCAAGGGAATTCGCTGCACGTTGTCTTTAAGCTCTTGCTGAGTCATACCTATCGCCTTATCCGCCTATGATCATTGTGCGCTGACGTTAAGATCCGCATCATAACCCAACCGATGACGTTGCCGGTGGGCGATTTTTTATCGCCACACGGGTCCGACTCGCTCTCCTGTCACCTCGACCCGTCACAACGCTTGCCCGAGTTGTCGCGAGTAGTTTGGGTATTCGTGGCGCAGACATCCCCCCGCGGCTGTCCGACCGGTGCGCCAGCTTCGGCTGGCTCCCCCCAAACCACGGCGAGTCATTGTGCAACGCCGCCGCGACGGACGATGCGAACCCAATGACCGGGGTCACGGTCAACGCCTGTTCACCGCAAACGCCAGCATGCGTTCGACCGCACCGAGGGCGCGCTCGGCAATGTCAGGCGTAACGAACACTTCGTTGGCTCCGGTCGCAAGGCTCTCACTCAAGTTGTCCAACGCATTCATCGCCATCCACGGACAGTGGGCGCAACTAACACACGTGGCACCATGGCCGACCCGCGGCGCTTCGAGAAACTGTTTGTCCGGTGCCGCCTGGCGCATTTTGTAGAAGATGCCGTTGTCGGTTGCCACGATAAAGCGAGGATGCGGCAACTCGCGGGCAGCACGAATGAGCTGTGTCGTCGAGCCCACCCGATCGGCTTGCGCGATGACCCCCGGCGGCGACTCGGGATGGACTAAGAC
>CAZWQC010000299.1:0-3907 GCA_964635785.1 uncultured Ectothiorhodospiraceae bacterium | reverse complement strand
AAATAGCCTCGTCGACCGTCGTGGACCATTTGGACGCTAACCACCGTTGTCCCATCGCCTAAGTTAGCACCGTTAGCCGTCTGAATTCGTACTGGCCGGCTTTGGGACCAGGCGGTATCGTCCGGGCGTCCGTCAATCGAGGGTGCGGTATCGACCCGGGGTGCGTACAGGACCGGGAGTTGCCGCCGGTCCAAAAGCCAGAACAGCGAACCAATGACGATACAGACCAAAAGCGCCAACAAGGCTGGCCGGAGATAGGCCATTCGAGGCCAGAAAATCGAAACTAGGCGCGGCAACCCGCCGCTCGAAAGGTGGGTGATGATATGAATCACGGTGAAAGCGACCAGAGCCCAAGCCGAGTTTCGATGGACCGTTTCGCTCAAGGGCATGGGCCAACCGGTCGGCTGAAGGTATTGCAGCACACCGCTCGACATGAGGATGACCAACAGCAGAAAACCGAGCCAGTACACCAGCCAATTGATTCGCCGCCATACGGTTGTGTCGGGCGTGCCGTTGTCGTTGCGTTCGAGGGAACGGCCCGGGTTTATAAACCAACTTAGGCGGCCTGTGGCCGACAAGAATACGAGATAGCCGACGGTGAAGCTGATCAGGGCGAAACCTGCCACCAGGTGCCACACGAAAACGTCGCCTTGCGGTAGCCAGGGTGCCAGGCTGTGCAAGCCGCTTCGTAGATCATCAGTGGCGATACGCAGCCCCGTAAGCAAGGAAACAGCGATCGTAACAACCACTGCCCAATGCACGGTGACGATCGGTAGTGGTTGGCGGTAGAAAAGCCGGAAGCGCGACATGATGACTTCACCTTTTTCTGTAGAGTTGGCTACATCAGGGGTATTTGCTTAAGCTGTCCGTTGTCGGGTGATGGTCATTGTGGCACACCGTTTGGCAGAGATGTTTGCTTAAGTGTCGTCCCCCAAAGTGAAGGGGTCGCCAATGTGTTCAATCGATGGGCAGGACGCGCTCAATCTCGACAAGCGGAGTATTTCGATCTGCGGGCGTAGCTTGCCACGCGAAGGGAAAGGACGCGAGAACTTAAGAAACATTCAAAAGCTCGTGCAGGGGAGGTCGGCACGGGTTTAGCGCCTCGGTCGGTAGGGTGGGTGGCTGATTGTCGCAAAGTCAAGGCACAGGTTCTGTGCCCCAGTCGAATCGAATTGAAGCGGAACGGTTGGGATGAGCCGACTCGGATCGTTGTGCAGACGGTTGCGCGAACAAATCGAGCTGTTCCGGAATGGGGTCGTTGTTGTGCAATGGGCGAAGATTGGACGCGGTGATGCCTAATAGACGCAGCGGTATGCGGCCGGCATTGGTGCGCTGCAGCAAGGAGCCGAGCAAAGGTTGGAGCTGAGTTTGTCCGAGTATCCGGTAACCTGGGGTCAGGCTACGGGTGATCAGGGTGAAATCTGCGTATTTGACTTTGAGGGTAATGGTCAGGGCGCAGAGTTGTCGTTGGTTCAAACCGTCGACGAGTTCTTCGGCAAGTTTGATCAGTTCGGTTCTGATGTCGTCCATGGCGATCAAATCCTGCGCAAAGGTGGTTTGCGTTCCGAGCGATTTGCGTGGGCGATAAGGAACGACCGGACGCGGGTCTTGGGCGTGAGCCAAGGCGAGATAGTAGCTGGCCTGGCGGCCAAAATGCCGTTGCAGTCGGGCGACGGGCGTGGCCTTTAAATCGGCACCGGTGTGAATGCCAAGCGCCTGCATTCGCGCTTCGGTGGCGCGGCCAATGCCATGAAAGCGGCCAATGGGTAAAGCGGCGATGATCTGCTCACCTTGGTCTGGTCGGATCACTTTCAATCCGTCGGGTTTGTCCATATCGCAGGCCAGTTTAGCCAGGAATTTGTTGTAGGAAACGCCGGCGGAGGCCACCAATCCGGTCTGTTCGCGAATACGCTGTTTCAGCCATTCGGCGATACGTGTGGCCGATCCATGCGCCATTTGACTTGCGGTGACGTCGAGGTAGGCTTCGTCGAGTGAGGCTGGCTCGACCAACGTCGTGACGCGGTCAAAAAGTTGACGTATTTGCCATGAGATCTCGCGGTAGACCTCGAGGCGAGGGTGCAAGAAAATGGCGTGTGGACACAGTCGTTTCGCTTGGGCGGCCGGCATGGCCGAATGGATGCCGAACTGGCGTGCTTCGTAGCTGGCGGTGGCCACCACACCGCGTGAGTAGGGCGAACCGCCAACGATCACAGGTTGTCCGCGCAAGGAAGGATCGTCACGTTGCTCGACTGCGGCAAAAAAAGCATCCATGTCGATGTGGATCATCTTGCGCGTATTCTTCACTGCCTTGCTTCTTTCACCCGTCATCGACTGAGCGGCCCGCTGACACGAATTCGCCGATGACCACGCGATTGAGTTGTTCTAGTCGTCTGTCTATTCGATGACGTCGATGACGTCGATGACGTCGATGACCTCGATACCGACCCCTGTTGCGGTGGCGCGAACGATCCGAGCGCTAAGCAGCGGCGCCGGCTCGCCGTCAGCGCTGGGGGAGGCCGCTTGTACTTGAATGGATTGACCCACGGGGGGGAAGGTCTGTGGATCGCAGTGCAGAAACAAGCCAGTGGCAGAGATATCACCGGTGCAAAGTTCCATGTTCGGATAACCGTCGCAACGGACGATTACGGGCAAACTCATGACCATTCGTGCAGCGCGGCGTCGTTCGTCAGTCATGCGAGCGTTTCGTCGTTGTCGTGGTGGTTGGCCGATGGCGTGCTGGCAAAGGCAAGCGGAATATTGATCACGATCATGGCGACCGGTCCAACCTCGCCGGTGCTCTGTTGCTGTTGGTATTCGCGCACGATCATGGCCATCGTGTCCAATCGATCGAGCTGGTACTCGGCGCCGGGTTGGGTGCTGATGTTTTGTTTCCAGGTGTCGGGTTGGGTCGCGATGAGGTCGAACTGGTCCTGGCTGACGCCGATGATCCGAAACTTCTGCCATTTCACGCTTTCCCCGCGTTCCCACGTGGGAGCGAGGTAGAATTTCACTTGTCGCGACGGTACGCCGGCAACATGAAAGGCATTGAGCCAGCCGAAACGACCGCCGACATGATTGACGATGGTGCGTGATAGCGCTTCGGTGAGATACGGATCGCGAAAGCGAACCAGGGGATCGGCGCTGGTGGTCTGACGTACGGCTTTGCTCAATGCATTGAGCAGTGCGGGATTGTCGACGAAGTCTTCGATGGAGATCTCCGGCTCCAACGACAGGATTCGCAGGCGCCAACCGGCCTCTGGGGTTGCTTCGAAGTCTTCGATGCTGAAGTTGACGACGGTTTCGTCCTGACCGCGTTGTAAGGATTTGTGATGTCGCCGCAGCCGATGCCAGGCAAAGAGTAATGTCAAAAGGCCACCGATGGCCCCGGCCGCTAAGGAAGAAATCAATTCGCTCATATCGTTCGTCACAAAGCTCGTGATGGCGGTAGGAGCGAGATCGCTCACCGCGTGGTTGAGAAAGCCCATGATGTTGCTCACGAAAGAACACCTGTATCAATAACAAAAGGTAATCGTAATGCCATTGGTGCGGGTGAAACAGACGTGACGCGATCGCTGACAGCGCCGGCCCCCCCGAACCGGCATCGTGCTCGCGCAAACAAGCGTCGATCAATCATGCTCTCGCGCTCTCACATCATTCGCCTTGACCAGTGAGCCCGCGCTTGCATCGTCTGCGTTGGTTTCGTTACCCTGATGGTGTTTCGTTCAACGCAAGACAACATCATGACCGACGCTTTCAAGAAAGACGATGACCTGCGTCCTTACCGCGGCCCGAGCCATCGTGCACCTTATCCGATCAGCCGCCAGGCGCCGAGTGTCGACTTGGTCGACATAGCCAAGCAAACCACCTGGCGGAACCTCCTCCACCGCTACCTCGGCGAGACGCCGGC
>CAZWQC010000298.1:428-3934 GCA_964635785.1 uncultured Ectothiorhodospiraceae bacterium | reverse complement strand
TTGCATTTCTTTGTCACAAATCTCAGCGGCTTTACCGAGCCCAACGATACCGGCTTCGGCTACCCGCTCGGCAATGGCTTGCGCACTCAAGCCAAAGGGATCATCCGTGCCGGTCAAGCCATCGACCCACCGATCTTCGCCATCCGCTCGCAATACAATCGTCGGCACTTTCAAGCCCGAGGCATGGTGGGCCGGGTGGCCATGGATTCGTTCGATCACACCAGAGGTTGGCGCGTGCACCGGTGCCGAAACTGGCCCTTGGGCAACCGCAAGGCATTGCCCCTTGGCTACCTTATCGCCGACGTTGACAACGACCTTGGCCGGCGCCCCGATATGCTGTTGCAGTGGTAAATACAACCGGTCTGGCAAGGGTAAGTCGACAATGGCGTATTCAGCCGAAAGTGCTTTACGTTCGGGCGGATGCACGCCACCACGGACACGGTATCGTCGCATTGTTTGACTCCTCATCGTCGCAACCCAGTTTGTCAACATGCTTGCACCGGCTTTTGCCAATACCAGGTCTGCGGCGTCACCGCGATCGGTTTGAGCACGATCCCGTTTGTCGGGCAGGCTTCAACGCAGAGCCCACAACCCGTACAGGCCTCCGCAAAAACCACGTGCAACTGATGCGCCGCCCCTACGATGGCATCGGTCGGACAGCGCTTGAAACACCGTGTGCACCCAGTGCAATCCGCGGCAACAATTTTTGCGATTTTCGGTACGGTATCCACCAAACCCGACAGATCGACATCAATACCCAAACGTTTCGCCAACACTTCTGCCAGCGCACGCCCCCCCGGGGGGCATAAAGAAACCGGCGCATTACCGGCCACAAGCGCCTCGGCCGCCGGGGTGCATCCGGGAAACCCGCATTGGCCACACTGTGTTCCTGGCAGTAACGCGGCGATTTCTTCGGCCAGCGGATTGCCCTCAACCTTGAGGTACCGCGCCGCCAGGCCGAGCAACCCGCCCAACACAAAACCGAGTACGGTCAAGCTCATAATAGCCGCCAACATCATTGCCCACCTCGTTACTGATGACCCGTTAAACCCGCAAAACCCAAAAACGCCAAAGACAACAATCCTGCGGTGACGAACGCAATGGGTGCCCCGGCAAAAACTCCCGGAACTCGCGAACGAGCTAGCCGCTCTCGAAGGCCCGCAAACATCAACATGACCAGAGTAAAACCCAGCGCCGAACCGAGTCCGTACAGTGCGCTTTCCACCAAACCATGCTCGGCTTGAACGTTCAACAGGGCGACACCGAGCACGGCACAGTTGGTGGTAATCAACGGCAGAAAAATCCCCAGCACTTGGTAGAGGTTGGGCGATAGTTTGTGCACCGCCATTTCCGTAAACTGCACCACCGCCGCAATGACCAAAATAAACGTCAAAATGCGCAGATAGCCAAGCTCCAACGGACCCAATAAATAGGTTTCCAAAACCCAGCTCGCCACGGCTGCCAACGTCAGCACGAACGTGGTTGCCATGCCCATACCAAACGCAGTGATCACATTGTTGGACACACCCATCATCGGGCACAAGCCAAGGAACTTGACCAAGACGACGTTATTTACCAACGCCGTACTCAGAATAATCAACAAATACTCGTTCATATTCCTGCCTCACTCCTGCCAGCCTTCCGCTTCCATGACATCGAAACGACCCGGATCACGCAGTGGGACTGACCGGATTCGAGGCGCACCGGGTAGTGCCGCTTTGACCAGATCGCTTTGCAACAGCTGCAAGATTGCCTGGATCGCCGTACCCGATTTCACTCGGAGCGCACGAATACCACGAATGTGCAGTTCTCGGATGGCGGCATTCCCGATCGCCGTGCAATAAACTAATTGACAGTGACGCAATGCCTCGACCCTCGGCTTTAGTTTATCGTTCGTGCCGTCCTGGGCTAAGCGGGCGAAGCTCAACGTTTCCAGTAACACGGACTGGTCAGCATCCACACGATAGACCGTAAATCCCTCTGACGCCCCAAAATGTTGATTGATCGTCCGCCGATCATTGCTGGCAAAAGCCACGCGCATCCCCGCATCCCCATCGGCATTGACGTGCGTCGTCCCGCCGGATTCAACGACTCGCAACCGCCGCAATAATGTCATCTGCTTGCTCCGTTGACGGCACTCGCCGTTGCGAATAGATCGATTGGTAAGGATGCAACTCGCCTCGCTCCAATCCAGCCAACAGATTGGCGAGATCGTACAAAGCTTGGCGCGCGCCCTGATAACCGATCCAAACTCGGTCGAACCCACCGAACCAATCGTATAACGGATAACCGATTCGCAGTATCGGACGACTCAGTGCCTTAGCCGTTTGCGCGACATGACTATTGCCCAACAACAACTCGATATCCGCATTCTCAGCCAGATCGGCGAAATCCTCCAAATCCCCGATCTTGACACGATCCGTTTGCGCCTGATCCAGGTTGACCGCATTGACCGGTGCGACGGCAACTTGAACTTCAGCGCCGGAATCGGCAAAAAATTGCGTTGCTGCAACCAGCAAATCGGGATCGGCCGCTACGCCCACCCGGGTTTGTCCCAGATAGAAGTGCGTGTCCAGCATCGCATCCTGCAATTGGCTACGTTGCCTGGCCAAACCGTGCGGGACCGCTTTCCCGGACACCTCAGCAAGAATCCCCAAGACCCGATCCGTGGCGGTCAGACCCATGACATGAGGCACGCGATAATCCGGGACGCCTGTGCGCGCCTGCAAGCGATCACCGGCCGCATACATGGACGGGCCAATCACCAGGGTTGCCGCCGCATTACCCATGGTGGCAACGTCAATGACAGCGACACCCCCTACGCTGAGCGGGCTGTGATCCGCGTCGATCAGGTGCCCATCTAACGATTCCGACAAGTCGGGCAATACCAGCGGAACCAATCCGAACGCTTCACACCAGCCTTTCAGTGTTTGCACGTCGCCTGGGGTCAGCATGGCACTCGGCAATACATTGATCTGTCGCCCACAACGTCCGGGCCAAGTGCCGGCCTGTTCCGCTGCCGGCACCAAATGGTGTATCATGGCCTCGACCGCTGCGGCAAAACCGGTCTCCAAGCATCCCGAATAATCGGGAGTGCTGACAGGAATGACCGGGATGTGTGAATAACTCGGGTGTTTATCTCGAAACTGCCCTAATGCGAGTTCGATATCGCTACCCTGGGTTTCCGATAAGGCAGTGGTCGGCAGGCCAATCAGATCGGGCGACAACTTTTGGCAGATGGTCGCCAACCCTTCAACGACATTCGATAGCGCCCCCATCACCGTACTGACCTGCTCCATCGCGGATGTCTGCAGTGGAATGGGTTCGCGGTAATGCTGGACAAAGAAAATTTTGCCGAACGCCGTGCAACCTTGCGCGCCGTGCAACATCGGCATGCTCCGTGCCACCCCAAGAAACGCGAGAGCCGCACCGATGGTCTGACTCGCCTTGAGCGGATTGACCGACAACGGCTTGTTGCGCTTGATGATCTCTGGTGCGCTCCGGGA
>CAZWQC010000298.1:0-418 GCA_964635785.1 uncultured Ectothiorhodospiraceae bacterium | reverse complement strand
CACCTCAGCGAAATGGGTTCGCGCCGCCACAGGCCAGGGCGCGCCAGCGCGAACCAATGGCCAAATCGGACTTTCGATCGTCAAGGCAACTTGTCGCGCCAACTCCAGCATGCCCGCGTAACCGGCGTAAGCAAACTCGCGTTCCTGATTGATATGTAAAAAAGGCAGCCGCGCTTTTAAAGCGGTGTACATATTGCGGCCACCTGCAATCAGGATATCTACCCGCTCACTTCGCGCGATATCCAACAAGACATTCGGATTACCCTCCTCGATCATGCTGGCATCCTCGCCCATCAGTTCGCGGATGCGCATACGATCCCCGGGCGTGGATTTACGCGTGCCGGTGGCGACCACTTGCATCCCTAAATCTTGCAATGCCGCGATGATCGACCAGGATTTGACTCCACCTGTATACAAT
>CAZWQC010000297.1:0-3939 GCA_964635785.1 uncultured Ectothiorhodospiraceae bacterium | reverse complement strand
TGCGAGTGCTATCGCGTGCAGGAGTTCTGGCTCGGTGTTGGCGATAGCGATTTCGAGTCTTGCCAAGCCTGTGTCCGCAAGCACAGCCGACTGTCCCCACAACGGCCCAGTCGGATGGATATCGCCGGTTTCAGTTCGTTGGCGGATGGAGCTGTCAATGATGTCTGACTGAAAATGTCTCTGGGTACCATCGAGTGCGAGGATTTCCCCAGATAGTGCGCGGCACCAGGTTTGATCGGCAACCCGTACAGACAGTACACGGTTGAACAACACAGCGCGAGCGGTCGATAAATACAATCCACGGCGATACCGGTCTCGCTCAAGCCGGTTCGTTGCCCCCATTGACCGGGCTCTTGCGACATTGCCGCCGTGATGCCCGAACCGCTGAGGACCGAAGTAGTTCGGCACGCCGTATCGGCGTACGAGCAAAAGCCATTGGGCAACCGCGGTTTGGTGACCGGACACATCGCGCAAGCGCAGGGTGAAACGATTATGACTCAAGACGACGTGCCTTAGCTTGCGGGTATGCCGATGCTGTTGCAGTACACGGATATTGTCAGGCAAGTTCGCTTCCCATAGAGGGGGTTCGTGTGCACCAAGCGGAATGCTCAGCCATTGTCGGGTGACGGCGTGGCGATCTTTCAAGCCGGCATAACCGATGCTGTTGGGTTGAACGTTCGCTACCTTGGCGATGATTCGCAGCATTTGATCAGTGGTCAAATCACGTTTCTCGCATTGGATCCAGAGGTGTTCGCCGGCCCCGGTGGGCGCCGATTTCAGGTGCTCGTCGACCTGAAAATCCTCGAGTTCGCGCCGAATCGTCAGCGATTGCAATGGTTTTTGAAAAGGCCAGTAGCTGCGTATGTCACCAAACGGCGGTCCGATTGGGCAGGGTTCAACCGAACGTGCCGCGCCTAGCCACGGCGTTTCCTGATACACGGATTCAGCCAGGTCGTATTGGCAATGTCGGCGGTTTTTCGGCAACGCGATCGCGCAGATAAACGGGCGCAAGCTTTGCCGGTGCCACCGTCATTCCCTCTGCCCACCGTCGTGCACCAATGTAGGCCACGTCACGGGCATGCGGTAATGCGGTAGCGTCCAGTGTGACGGGAGCTTGTTGCAGCCGTTGACACAATGCTTCGCCATGCGCATCCCAGCCGGTACCGATACCACGCCACGGGCCACCCGGGGGGATGATGATCGCCTCGGGTTTGTTGACTTGCTCGGACCCAAGTGCGGCGACGACACCATCGTCGCCGATGGCAAACGCCGAAAAATAGACCTCCCCCATGCGGGCATCGATAGCGGCCAGAATACCGGATTCGATCGCAGCGGGTGTTATGGCCTCTCGCCTCGGTGACGCAAACGCGCCTTGCGCCAATGCCGCCAGTGTCGATACCGGTATGACTGGCAAGTCCGCACCGAAGGCGATCCCTTGCGCAACGCCGATCGCGATCCGAACACCGGTAAATGCTCCCGGTCCGCGCCCGACCGCAATGCCGTCCAGTTGTGTTATCCCCAGCTCGGCTTCGGCCAACAACGCATCGATCATCGGTAGAATCAGTGCGGTGTGTTCGCGTGGTGCGATACGGAATCGTTCGCTGATTGCGTCATCCACCACCAGCGCCGCCGAGCAGGCTTCGGTTGCGGTTTCAATGGCCAACAGCCGCATTGAACGGTTCTCCTTGGGCGATGAAACGCAGTGCAGCATCGGCATCGCGAACAATCGGAAAGGGAGGGAGACTGTTTAAAAAGACTTGCCCATAACCACGACCAAGTAACCGCGGATCACAGATCACCAGCAAGCCCCGATCCCGAGTATCCCGAATCAATCGACCGGCCCCTTGCTTGAGCGCGATGACGGCCTGCGGTAATTGTTGTTCAGCGAACGGGTTGCCGCCGCGTTGCCGGATGGCGTCGTGTTGGGCTTGCCATAATGGATCACTGATCGCGGCAAAGGGCAGGCGATCGATCACGACTAGACTCAATGCAGGACCACGGACGTCGACGCCTTCCCAAAAGCTACTGGTACCCAGCAACACGGCGTTACCGGCGCGGCGAAATCGGTCCAACAAGGCCGAGCGCGAGCCGCTTCCCTGAACCAACAAGGGCAGCCGAGTGCGCTGCTGCAATAATCGGTGGGCTTCGTGCAACGCGCGAAAGCTGGTGAACAACAGAAAAGCACGGCCACCGTTTGCTTGGAGCAAGGGTAGCGCTTGATCGACCACGTGCACGGTAAACTGCGGCGTGTTCGGGTCGGGCATGTCTGATGGAATATACAATCTTGCGTTGTTCCGGTAGTCAAAGGGACTGTCCACACGTAGGCATGTCGGTTCGCTAAGCCCCAAACGCCGAGTAAAATGCACGAACGAATCGCCGATGGCAAGGGTGGCAGAGGTAAAAATCCAAGCCGCCGCCCGTCGCTGTTGGTGGCGCTGAAAGGGTTCGGCAACATTCAATGGCGTGCGATGCAGGACAAAGCCACGGGGTGAGGTCTCCACCCATTGCACGACCGACTCGTCCGGAACGTCTAGTCCTTCTAGGCGCTGCATCAGTATCTCGCAACGGCGTAGACAGGCCGCCAATCCTTTGCCTCGTTCGGCGGCGGCGTCGAGCGCGACCCGTAATGCTGTAACGACATCCTTCAACTCCTCCATGGCAGTGACCACGCTCGACTGCGCCATGATCGTGTCCCAGGCCAACCGGCCTTGCGCTGGCCCCAAGGCGAGCCGCAGCTCGGCGACCTGTTGTTCCACTCGCTTGGTCAGTTCCGCCAAGTCGGGCATATCGGCCGCATCACGGTTTTGTTCTGCGCGGCTATCACGGGCGAGCTCGTTGAGCTGACGAGCACTGACCGCTTGATCAAAGAATACGGCGGCAATGGCAGGCAATTGATGCGCTTCGTCCAGGATAATTCCATCCACCGCGGGCAGCAGTTCGCCGAATCCCGTCTCTTTCAGGCTCATATCCGCCAACAACAAATGGTGATTGATCACCACCAAATCCGCATTCTGAGCATTACGGCGAGCTTTGCCAACAAAACAACGGGACAACGCCGGGCAATCGCTGCCAAGGCAATTGTCGCCTGTGGAGGTAATTCGGGGTCGCCACGGACCGTCCTCCGGCAAATCCGCACATTCCGCTAAATCGCCCGTTTGGGTGCGTTTCGCGAAGGCGAGGATCTCGCCCCAAGGTGCTTGCTGGCGTTGATCTGCCTCGCTTTGCGCGAGTTCTAACCGGTATGGACACAAATAATTGGCGCGGCCTTTCAGTAAAGTGACCTGGCAACGGCTCCCTAATGCACGAAGTATCAGTGGTAAATCTTTGTGAAAGAGTTGGTCCTGTAAATGTTTTGTGCCCGTGGAGACCATCAGTTTGCCACCAAACAAAAGACCAGGCACTAAATACCCAAAGGTCTTGCCGACTCCGGTGCCGGCTTCCACCAACAAGGTCCCGCCGTCGGCCAGTGCTCGCTCCACCGCCGCCGCCATGGTTTGTTGTTCGGTGCGAACCTGAAAACCTGGCAAACAACGCGCCAGTTCGCCATCGTCGCCGAGTGCCTGGACCGCCACGCTCATGGTTTAGTATCCATACCTGCTGCTGAGTTCAGTGCGGCTTGCGCCCCTTCCTCATCCCCACGAGCACGGCGACTCGCCGCGATAATGTACCAATTGCGCTGAATCAACCGTTTGGATAAACCCGTCATGGTGTTTGCGCGCGCGGCAAACGTTTCCGCTTGTTCCGCATCGCCCATGCGTAGGGCGAGTTCCGCCAGATCGTGCCAAAGGACTGCGCCGGTCGGATCGATGCGGACGGCGCGCTCCAAGCGGTCGCGCGCTGCAGCCAACTGGCCCGCCGCGGTCAAACGTTTCGCTTCCATTGCCAAGGACTGTGTGGCCGGGTGTAACGGAACGGTTGTTGGCGTGGTCTGTACACTGG
>CAZWQC010000296.1:0-3947 GCA_964635785.1 uncultured Ectothiorhodospiraceae bacterium | reverse complement strand
GATATCGAAGCTAAGTCAATACTGTCGATCGTGGGTCGACCAAACGTGGGAAAATCATCAATACTAAACAAACTGTGCGGCCGCTCGCCTGAAGAGCTGGCGATACAGCTGCTGATCTGGAGTATCGCTGTGGAGCATTTCGACCTGACCCGCCGGCAATTGCGCCCCTACACGGAGAAGTACGGCTATCATTCTGACGACGACATTTTTCGGGATTTCTCGTGACAGTCTATCCTGATACAACCGTGTTGCTCGCGGCGTTCTTCGTTGACGATTATACGGCTCAGTGGTTTCGCCGCTTGCTCGCAAGTCCGCACGAGATCGTGATTGGCGTTCCGGTCGCAAGGGATTTTGCCCAGGTGGCCCAAGCGCGGTTCGAGATCTCGCCGCAACGAATCGGTAATGTGCTGAAAATACTCAAACGGCAGCGATTCGTCCCGGTCACGCCAACCGTTCCCGAAGGACTGCCCGACCCAGACGATGCGAAGGTCGTCGGCTGTGCGTTGGATGCCGGGGTCGATTGTTTTGTGACCGGTGATCCGGTGTTGCTCGCTGTCGAGTCCATTCAAGGGATGAAGGTGTACTCGCCACGTAGTTCCTGGAGCGTACTATTTACCTGATGAAGCCCGTTGGCGGCGATCGTTTTTCCCTTGGGTGCCAAGGCGTGGCCTCGGTGTCTGGGTCTTGGCGCCGCTGCCGTCAATCCCTCCTGGTTACGCCGGGACAACCAGTATCCCGGCAGCGCCTGGGCGCGAGATGCGAGCCGTTACACATGATGAAATTGATTGGCAGTGGTTACGCTATGAAAAGTTGCGGTTGGTCCGTTGTCGCCTTTCTAGTGGCGGTGACGATCGGTGGTTGCGCGATGGTGACCGAAGTGAGCCAGGATATTGCGACATCGCCCGGCGTGCGGGTCAGCGACTTCCGGTTTACCCCGACTTCACTGGTTGACGGCCAAGGCGAACTCGTGCTGGTCGTGAGCAATCCCAATCCGATCGGCGTTAAAGTCAATGCAGTGAGCTATCAGCTTGCGTTGGGCGAGCAAGGCGATGTGGTGACCGGCTCGCAAAGCAGTGGCTTGCGTATCCCCGCCGCAGGTGAGGCAAAGCTCAGCATTCCCATCGACGTCGCCTTTGGCAAGGCACTCGATTCCGTCCTCGATCTTGCCAGCCGCCGCCATTTGGCATACCAGCTGACTGGGGATGTCGGCATTGGCCCGCTGCGATTGCCGTATGCAAAAGAGGGCCAACTCGACTTGCCGAAACTGCCCGACATTCGTCTCGTGGGGATCGAAGTCAAATCGGTGGGACTCGTGCAGACCGTTCTCGAACTAACCTTTCGCCTCGACAATCCCAATGAGTTTGTCTTATTGATGGATCGACTCGAGTATCGCTTGACGCTGGACGAAAAGCAGGTCGGAACGGGTCGACTCGAGTTCAGTAACCCGGTGACGGGCAAGGCGTCCGATGAATTTCTTGGCAAGGTTGAAATCAGTTCCCTGCAGGCGGGACAAGCAGTTTTGAATGTGCTGCGACAAGACCGGGCCGCTTATCGCGTTGCCGGGATCCTCTATACGAAAACTCCCACTGGCCAGGCGTTGCGTCCCTTTACGTTCGATCTGGCCGGAGAGGTCCCGTTGCAGCGATAACCATGGTTGGCCCGCGACTGCTTCCTATTTTGTGTCGAACGCGTTATGCTTGCGCCCTCGATACTCGCATCCGTGGGAGAGACCTCGTGTCAACGAGGCGCCGAAGGCGCAACCATCGCCCGGAAACGCTCAGGCAAACGGACCACGCGGTGTTTTTATCGACTCTGGAGAGCGGTCGGCATGTCCGACCCACCGAAGGGGTCCGGCTCGCTGTTGGCAAGCTCAATCTCTCAGGTACCTGGACAGAGGGGCGACCTTACGCAAGTGTTCGGTTGTTCCGTCCTCGTGGGAGACGATAATGTTACAGCGTACCCCTTTGTACGACCTTCATGTCGCGGCGAATGCGAAGCTGGTCGATTTTTCGGGCTGGGCCATGCCCCTCCATTACGGTTCGCAGCGCGAAGAACACCATCGTGTTCGAAGAGCGGCAGGCGTGTTCGATGTTTCCCACATGACGCTAATCGACGTCACTGGGACCGGAGCGCAGGCGTTTCTGCGCTACCTCCTCGCCAACGATGTCGCCCGCCTGCCACTCGGCAAGGCCTTGTATAGCTGTATGCTAAACGAGGCGGGTGGTATCCTCGATGATCTCATCGTCTATCATCTTGGCGATGGCGAGTATCGACTGGTCACGAATGCGGCGACCCGCGTCAAAGATCTTGCCTGGATTACCGCGCAAAGCGCCAATTTCGAGGTTTCGCTCGCGACGCGTGACGACCTTTGCATGCTTGCTGTGCAAGGTCCACAAGCACGCACGCACCTGCTTGCCAGCGTGGCCCCGGCGTTACAAGCGCTGCTCGCTGATTTGCCGGCGTTCAGCGTTCGCCAACACGAACAGCACTGTTATGCCACCACCGGATACACCGGGGAAGATGGTTTCGAGGTGATGCTGCCCCATGCGGCAGCCGCGCAATTGTGGCAAACCCTGCTGGCTGCCGGGGTGGCGCCAGTCGGCCTCGGCGCTCGGGATACGTTGCGCTTGGAGGCGGGCATGCCGCTGTATGGCAATGATATGGACGAAACCACCACGCCGTGGGAGAGCGGCCTTGGCTGGACCGTTTCGCGCAAAGACGGAAATCGTGAGTTTATCGGCCGTCGCGCGTTGGCAGAAAAACAGGCCGCCGGTCGTCAGTATGCCTTCGTCGGACTGATCTTGACGGGCAAAGGTGTATTACGCGCTGGGCAAGCGATTCGGACCGACCAAACGCGTCTCGGCGTGACCACCAGCGGCACCTTTTCGCCGACACTCGAAAAAGGCATCGCCCTGGCTCGCATCCTGCCCCTTCACGGCGAATACTGTGAAGTCGAAATTCGCGATAAATGGCTGCCGGTGCGCGTGGTTCAGCTACCCTTCGTGCGCCATGGCCAACCGACATATCGACCTTATTCGACGTCGAAACCCATTTGAAACGAACTCCGGTTGGCGATCGCATGGGTCACTTCCGTGTCCACTCGCAACCCGGTTTTCACCCGATAACGCTAAGCCAAAGGTCATCATCATGAGCGATATCCCTGCCGATCTCAAATTTACCCGTGAACACGAATGGGTCCGTCTGAACGATGACGGTACCGTCACCGTCGGCGTGACCGACCATGCCCAGGAATTACTTGGGGAGTTGGTCTTTGTCGAAGTCCCGGAGATCGGTCGCCAAGTGAGTACGCGTGATGCCTGTGCGGTGGTCGAATCGGTTAAGTCCGCATCGGATGTCTATGCACCGGTCACCGGCGAAGTCGTCGCAAGTAACACCATCCTTGCCGACAACCCGGAAACGGTCAACGACGATGCCTATGGCGACGGTTGGCTGTTTCAATTACGGCCCGCCGATCCGGTCGAATTGACTACCTTGCTCGATGCCGCAACCTACCAGCGATTGCTCGAAGACGAGGTTTGAAGCGAAGGGCGAGTGGCGAATTGGCCCATCGCGCCCCACGCCAATGCCGGCGGTCGCGCTCGGTGATGGTTGTTGGTGTTCGGCCACAAACCCTTGTCCCGCGTGTCTCCGTGCCGTGGATTGTGATCGTTCCAAAGAGTTTTTGCGCAAAAGCGCTGCCGCGTCTGTTCGCCCCGGCGGGAAATGCGCCGCAAGAACTGATGGAACGATTGATCCATCTAGCCAATCAATTGACCTTGATCGCCCGTTGCGTTTTGGGTCGAGTAAAACGCAAAGGGTGATGACGGCGCCGTTCTCGGTGCGCCTGAAAAGGAGAATGACCATGCCTTTTTGTCCACATACCCCGAACGACATTCGCGAAATGCTGGCCTGCGTCGGTGTCTCCGACAGTGCCGTTCTGTTCGATG
>CAZWQC010000295.1:0-3960 GCA_964635785.1 uncultured Ectothiorhodospiraceae bacterium | reverse complement strand
CGCAGTTCGGCGACATCGGTCACCGCACTCAGCTCGCACCCGTTGCCCGCCATCTCCGCCGGTTGCCCCGCGGGTAGCCTGTCGGCGTGGTCCTGCGCCTCGGTGTTCCATCGCTTCGCACGCTGCTCGAGGTCGGGCTGGTCTGGTTCTACGGACATCGTTCGGTCTATGGCAATTGATGGTTGCAAAGTTTTCGCAGAACATGTCTGCTGCGTCCCTTCACCGGCGGGGAAAGGGGCGCATACGCCGATGAAACGGTCGCTATCAATCCAGTACCGTTAGCGAAAAGACGGCCTATTCACCCTCGTCCTCATCGGGAAACTCGTTGCGCAAGGCGACAATCCGCGGGACCGAACCAAGGAATAGATGGGCCAGATCCGGGTCGAAATGCTTGCCGATTTCCGCCTCGATCAGGGCCACGGCACGGTCGACCGACCAAGCCGGCTTATAGCAACGCGCCGAGGTGAGGGCATCGAACACGTCGCACAGTGCAGCGATACGGCTCTCGATGGGGATGACGTCACCTTTCAACCCGTCGGGATAACCCGACCCGTCCCATTTTTCATGATGTTGCCGGGCAATCTGTGCGGCGAGATGCAACAACGGGGAGTTGTGCTCACCGATGATATCCGCCCCAATGCAGGCATGCGTTCGCATGATAGCCATCTCGTCGGCATCGAGTCGACCCGGCTTCAACAAGATACGGTCGGGAATACCGATTTTGCCGACATCGTGCATTGGGCTGGCATAGAGAATCATTTCCGCCTGGCGCGCCGACAGACCGACCGCCACGGCCAACATTTGGCAACTGCGGCTCATGCGGATGACGTGAGCGCCGGTCTCATTGTCGCGGAACTCGCCGGCCCGGCCCAGGCGTTCGACCAACTTCAGTTGCGTCGTGTAGACCTCTTGCGTGCGTTCGCGGACTTTGGCTTCGAGCTCCGCTGCCCGAATCCGCTGGGCGAGGTAATAACTGCGCGTCTTCAGCAAATTCCGCAAACGCAGCATCACCTCCCATTGCCGGAACGGCTTCGTCAGAAAATCCGTCGCCCCGGCGGACAACGCTTCGCTACGGGTCGCATCGTCGGTTTGGGCAGTCAGTACCAGCACCGGGACATAATCGTCCGCCAGGGTCTCTCGCAATGTCAACAGAACCTCGATACCACTCATACCGGGCATACGAATGTCAAGTAGAATCAGATCGAACGCATGCGCTTGCTGCAAGCCGACGACCTGGAACGGGTCGGTCGTACTGGTGATGGCCTGATAGCCATCATCCTCGAGCATGTGTCGCAAGATCTTGATATTGACTGGCTCGTCGTCGACGATCAGGATTTTGACCGCGTGCCGGCCAGCATCGATTAGCCAATTCATGCAAAGCCCTCATAGCAACTTGCGCAAGACGTTGTGCAAGCGTTCGATTTCGATGGGTTTGGTCAAATAGTCCACAAAGCCGATTGCGCGTCCCCGTTCGACGGCATCGGCCATGGCATTAGCGCTCAAGGCAAGCACCGGGATCGCTTGGGTCGTCGCATCCGCTTTGAGTTGCCGCAACGCCTCGATGCCACTCATGCCGGGTAAACTGATGTCCATGATAATGACGTCCGGACGCAATTCTTTGGCCACGGCCAGGCCCGATTCAGCCGAATACGCGCCGATCATGGCCAAGTTGGGAATCGTCTCGACGATATCTTGCATCAGCGCCAAATTGGCGGGGTTGTCTTCGACGTAGAGCATCACCTTGGGGGGGTGTTCCACGGTATTTTCCATCACGCTGTCCTTGGTTTTTTCGGCAGGCCATCGCGAGACCGCGACGGCTGGATCGACACTCGGAAAATCCAACCAAAAACGGCTACCGCGACCCTCGGTACTGGTATAGCCAATGCGGCCACCACTTCCCTCGATCAACCGCTTGGTCAGCGCCAGGCCGATCCCGGTGCCATCGATGCCGGCAAGGTCGGCACCGAGTCGGGCAAAAGGCTGAAACAGTTCGGCTTGGCGCTCGGGCGCAATGCCCGGGCCGGTATCGGTGACACTCACTCGCACGAACCCATCCTCGCGTTGCTCGGCGGCGAGGATCACGGTACCCCCGCGCCGATTGTACTTCACCGCGTTCGACAACAGGTTGAGCAGCCCTTGTTTGGCGCGGGTCGGGTCGGTCATCAAGTCGGACAAGCCGCTCTGACAATGATCTTGGATGCTGATCGCGCGGCTTGCCGCGAGCACCGATGCCGTGGCCAGACAATCCGTCACGACCTCACGCAGGTTGACCCGCTCGGTGGCGAACGTCATGCGGCCCGATTCGACGCGGGTCAAATCCAACACATCATCGATCAAACGAAGCAGATGCTCGCCACCTTTGATAATCTCGCGAACCTGCCCGCGCTGCCTTTCGCTGAGCGGTTCCTTGCGCCCAAGCTCGAGGATTTGCGCGAAACCGAGAATCGCGTGTAAGGGCGTTCTGAGCTCATGGCTCATGTTGGACAAGAATTCGGATTTGGCCAGATTGGCTTGCTCGGCCTGGCATTGGGCTGTCTGCAAAGCCATGCGGTGTTGCTCGGCTTCGGCTTCGGCGATCTTGCGCTCCGTCACATCCTGCACCACACCGAGCATCTTGATCGCCCGCCCCGCCCCATCGCGTTGCACATCGCCCCGCTCATGGAGCCATCGGATTCTGCCATCGGGCCAAATCACGCGGTGTTCAATGGCATACTCAGTGTCGCCATCCACACAAGAGCACACGGCGGATTCGACGGCCTGGCGATCGTCAGGATGCACAGATTGGATAAAATTATCGTAGCTGATCTCGAGTTCGCCGATCGGATAACCGAACATCGGGCCGATGCGTTCGGTCCACAGCAAGCGATCGGTGACCAGATCCCACTCCCAAACGCCGATATTGGCAATATTGAGACTGGTCTGAAGTCGAGCTTCGCTGGTTTGCAGCCGACTCATCACCCTTTTGAGATCGCGGGCCCGTTTGGCCCGCGAACGCACTGTCGCGACCAACGCGTCCGGATCAACCCCTTTTTCTAACAACTCGTCGCCGCCGCATTGAACACCACGGATACGTCGGGCAATGCCACCGTGCGCAGTCAAAAACAGGATCGGGGTTGCCAAATAGTCGGGAAATTGGCGAATCACCGCGGCGAGCTCGAAACCATTGCAGTCGGGCATGTTGATGTCAATGACAATGGTGTCGGGGCAAAACTCCCGCAAGACGGGCAGAATACGCAAAGGCGAATGAGTCGTTCGGCACTGCAATCCCGCTGCACCCAAAAGTTCCGCATGATACTCGGCAACGCTCGGTTCGTCGTCGACCAAAAGCACCCGGTAAGGCGCCTCCCCAGGCTGCAACAGGAGGTGATCGAGCAGCGACGTCAGTTCCTCAATAATGAACGGCTTGACCAAATAGCCATCGCAGCCCGCCCGAACCGCGCCGAGACGACCGGCAATATCGGATCGTACCGAGCAATAAATCACCGGGCACCGAATTCGGCCTTGCGCTCGCAACGACTGCACTTCGCGAACGCCTAGGGTTTCATCGCCTTGGAACATCATATCCATCAGCAAGGCAGACGGTTCATACTCGGCCAGATAGGCCGCAAGCTCGGCGGGATCATGCAGCGACGTCAACCCATACCCATAGGGTTGTAACTGAGCGGCGAGCAATTCACAAAAGACCGGATCGTCGTCGACCAGCAGCACAGGGCTCGGTTCGGCGATCGGCGCACGCGGTATCCATGCCGACATTTTGCTCAACGTCGCCCGCGGATCCGCTTGTGCATCGGCGCGCATTTGGCTCAGCAACCGGCAGATGCCGTCTTGGGCTTGCGTCGACGCCGAGCGACCGGCCGCACCCGGTCCGAACGAGGCGGAGACGGATTCGCGGGACGGGCCAGCGCCCGAGGACCCGCCCTTCACGATCCGCACGATGGTGGTGTTCGCCGGCTGGCCTGG
>CAZWQC010000294.1:0-4019 GCA_964635785.1 uncultured Ectothiorhodospiraceae bacterium | reverse complement strand
CTGAAGCCGGTCGGCTACTGGCCCGCGGATGAGGGCAAAGGCAAGGTGCTCCATTACCGCCTCCAAGCGTTGCGGCTGGGTATCGGTCTGAAAGTTCTCGTTCTCGAGATTCAGTACAGCTTGGGTCGCGATCCGCCAGATCGATGTCCCCAATACGCTGGCATGGTCCTCAGTCGTCCGTGGTTTAGCACCATCTTTGAAACGGGTTTTCAATCTCAAGGTTCTGTCTCTCCCCTTAAACGACACCATCATCCGGTCCAACCAACTCGCCTCGCGGCACGAGGTAGACGCCGGCAGATTCGCATGCTAGCCTCGATTCCTGATCAATTTAGTAAACAATTAGTTTCCCCGCAATAGCCCCTTCGGTGGAGGTAGTCATGTCCGATCCGATCGACGCACTCCGCGGTATCGTCCAGACCAATTGCCATGTTGTCGACGCACGCCATGCCGCGGATTACACCCTTTGCATTTATCTTCTAAAAATGCGCGAACTGTTCCGCTGGGAACACGGCTACCGCTTGCGCGACCCACTCCCGGCAGGCAAACTCGGCGACTGGATCAGCGCTCGCGAACAAGTTTGGGACGGATTACAAGACGCCACCCTGCAACCGCTGCCCATTCACGGCAGCGACTACGATCCGTTCGACAGCGATGACATCAATGCGCAGCTGCTGCCCCACGGCTACCTCTACAGTGGTGGTTATGGCCTGGGTTACCGTCCCCACTTTGTCCTTGCCGAACTGATCCGCAACGAGCGGCAGGACAACTTCCAGATCTTGATCGCCGGCCGAGAGCTGGCCCGCGATCTGACCGCACCTCCCGGCGCTACATTAGACCACACCATTCTCATTCGTACCGAGTCACTGAGACGTTGGATTTGGGAGCGAGTACAAGAATGGCAATGGCAACGTCTTAATAACCCACTGGGTCGCGCATTGGCGCATTACGATTTCGAGCAAGATCCTGACAGCGCATTGGAGGCCATGGCCAAACAAGAAACCGAAACCGTTTTGTGGCACGAACTCGGTGAAGTCCTGGCCTCGCAATACCTCGGTAGCGAATGGGCCGATATGCTCAGTGACCTACCGCGATCGCCCGCCGAACTCGTGGCACGCGCCGTTCGCGATCACTTGGCCGATTGCCTCTCAACCCTGCCCAATCTCATCGACCACGGCGAAACCGCCAGTCTTCACTTCTATTTCGGTAACCTCTCGGGTATTCGTAAGCAATTGTTTCCCCTGCTGTTGAGCGCCTACGAGAACTGGTGCGACTCGCGTCAGACCGCCGCGTTGACCCAAGCGGTCCGCACCGGCGCCAAGCACTGGCGGAGCGTCGGTGAAGAGATTCTCGATCTGCACCAACGTTATGGTCTCGACGGAATCGCTCGTATTGGCGATCTTGGCCAAGCCCGGGCATTGTAAACGCCCGCCGCGCCGACTTGAATCGATCTCGCCAACAAACGGTTCAGTCGGCCTAAGCGAACCCTAGCCGTATTATGCTGCGCCGCAGCAAGCAAATTTCGCTCCAATCTCCCCGTAAATACCTGCGCCGTGTGCTAATTTTTTGTTACCCTTTGCAGCCAGGTCTGCTCAAACCTTGCGAAATGTAGAGTTTCCGCCGCCAGGTAGGGAAGTCGCGCGCCTGGCTTGACGGCAACCAAGGTTCGTCGAACTCGGCAGGAAAAGACTGCTGCGCTCGCTGCCGCCGAATGTCACGACGCGATCTCGGCGAGCGGCTGGGCGTTCAGCCAATTGCGAACAATAGGCACGGACACGAACATTGGCACGTCGACGGCCGCGCGCTCGCGGGTAACAGAATCGCCCACGGCAAGAGCAAACCATCCACGCTGACACTTGAGCTAACCATTTAACGAGGAGCAAATAACATGAACTCGGCCAAAGCCTATTGGCGAGCCAACATCCGTCTGGTTATTGTATTGCTGACGATTTGGTTCATCGCATCCTACCTGTTCGGCATCATTCTGGTCGAACCGCTCAACCAAATCCGGATCGGGGGGTATCAACTCGGTTTTTGGTTCGCGCAACAGGGATCGATCTATGTCTTTCTGGTCTTGATCTTTGTCTACGCTTTTCTCATGAACGCGTTGGACAAAAAATATAACGTTCACGAAGAATAACGGAGAATCATCCAATGGATCAACAAACCATTATCTGGATAGTTGTTGGCTCAACATTTGCGCTATACATCGTGATCGCCATTTGGGCGAAAGCCGCAAGCACGGGCGAATTCTACGTCGCCGGCAAGGGCGTTCACCCCGTGCTCAACGGCATGGCCACTGCCGCCGATTGGATGTCGGCTGCTTCATTCATCTCCATGGCCGGTTTGATCGCGTTCAACGGTTATGACGCATCGGTCTACCTGATGGGCTGGACCGGTGGTTACGTACTGCTGGCGCTGTTGCTCGCACCCTACCTGCGGAAGTTCGGCAAATTCACGGTACCGGAATTCGTCGGCGACCGGTATTACTCCCAACTTGCCCGCATCGTCGCGGTCATCTGTTTGATCGTCGCCTCCATCACCTATGTCATCGGGCAAATGAAAGGGATTGGCGTCGCATTTAGTCGATTTCTCGACCTGCAATATGAAATTGGTCTATTCGTCGGCATGTTGATCGTCTTTTTCTACGCGGTGCTCGGCGGCATGAAGGGCATCACCTATACCCAGATCGCCCAATACTGCGTCATGATTTTCGCTTATACCGTACCGGCCGTGTTCATCTCACTGCAGCTCACCGGTCAAGTTCTCCCACAGATTGGCCTCGGCAGCACCATGAGCGGCACCGAATACTTCTTGCTTGATCGGCTCGATCAGATTTTGGTCGACATTGGCTTTGCCGAATACACCGCACAGAAAGGTACGTCATTGAACATGGTTCTGTTGACATTATCTCTGATGATCGGTACGGCGGGCTTGCCGCACGTTATCATCCGTTTCTTCACCGTCCCGAAAGTCCGGGACGCGCGTAAGTCGGCCGGTTGGGCTTTATTGTTCATCGCCCTTCTCTACACCACGGCCGGCGCGGTCGGTGCCATGGCGATCTATAATTTGATCAATACCGTGCAAAACGACAACGTTGAAGACGTGACCGACACGCTCGCCTACGACCAACGTCCCGATTGGATGACCAACTGGGAGGCGACTGGCTTGTTGAAATTCGAGGACAAGAACGCCGACGGTCAGATCCAGTACTACAACGACAAAAATGCCGAATTCGCCGCCACAGCCGGCGCGGAATACGGCTGGCAAGGCAATGAACTGAGCGTTGACCGGGACATCATGGTCTTGGCCAACCCGGAAATCGCGAATCTACCGAACTGGGTGATCGCCCTGGTTGCGGCGGGAGGTATCGCTGCGGCCTTGTCGACGGCTGCCGGCTTGTTACTGGCAATCTCTTCTGCGATTTCGCACGATTTACTCAAAGGCGTCATGTTCCCGAAAATCTCTGAACGCGACGAGCTTCTCGCTGGTCGTATTACCATGGCCGCCGCGATTGTCCTTGCTGGTTATTTCGGTCTGCACCCACCCGGCTTTGCCGCCCAGGTCGTCGCGTTGGCGTTCGGTTTGGCTGCCTCGTCCATCTTCCCGGCTTTGATGATGGGAATTTTCTCCAAGCGAATCAATAATCTAGGCGCTGTCGCTGGGATGCTTGCCGGATTGAGTGCCACCTTGATCTACATCTTCTGGTTCAAAGGCTGGTTCTTCATTCCCGGCACCGAAATGGCACCGAACAATGCCGATCATTGGCTTTTCGGTATTCAACCCGAATCCTTTGGTGCAATCGGGGCCATCATCAACTTCGTTGTCGCCAACCTCCTCTCCAGCTTGACCAAGGAACCACCCGAACACATTCAACATTTGGTCGAGGATATTCGGGTTCCGAAAACCAACGAAAGCACGACATCTGCCTAACGGATGATCGACCGCAGCAAGCGAACAAGGACGTTCGCACCGGTCGAGAGACGGGTCTACCCCGGGACAACTTGATTTACGCTCGACAC
>CAZWQC010000293.1:0-4038 GCA_964635785.1 uncultured Ectothiorhodospiraceae bacterium | reverse complement strand
AAACGTTCGAGGTGGTCACGGCACGGGATGGACGTGATGCTTTGGAGCAAATCGCGAACGAGTCCCCGGATGTGGTGACATTGGATATCAATATGCCGGTCATGGATGGCTTGGAATGCTTGTCGCGAATTATGACTGAAGCCCCGCGGCCGGTCGTGATGGTGTCGTCACTGACCGAGAAAGGGGCATTGGCGACCTTCGAGGCATTGGAACTGGGGGCGGTGGACTATGTACTCAAGCCCGGAGGGACGATGTCGCTCAATATCCGTGAGATTGAGGACGTGATCCGCGCTAAGGTTCATGCTGCCGCGAGATCGCTGCGCCGGCGCGAGCGAACTCAGGTTCGCCGGGCTGCGCCGCGTGCTTCGGTTCGCCAAGCCGTTATCAAACCGATGGGTCATGATACCGGGGTGGTATTGATCGGCGTGTCGACCGGTGGGCCAAGCACGTTGGAACAAATTCTCGTGGCGTTGCCCGCGGTGTTTCCCTGGCCAATTCTTGTGGCTCAGCACATGCCCAGTCGTTTCACCAGTGTTTTCGCTCAACGCTTGGATGCTCGGTGTGCACTGAATATCAGGGAGGTGGATCGGCCCACCCCGTTGCTGGCCGGGCAAGTCTTGATCGGTCGTGGGGAAGCCGATATCGTCGTGAGTCAGCGGGCGGGCAAGCTGGTTGCAGTCAACATGCCTTCCGATGGCAGTTTATGGCATCCCAGCGTGGACCGATTGGTCCACTCTGCTATGGCGCATTTTGCGCCGCATCAGTTGATCGGGGTCGAATTGACCGGGATGGGCGTCGACGGTGCCGAGGCGATGACGGCATTGCATGCACAAGGCGGTCGCACGATTGCCGAAGCGGAAAGTAGTGCTGTCGTATTTGGCATGCCCAAGGAGTTAATCGAACGCGGTGGGGCGGAAGTGGTGTTGCCGTCGAATGAAGTCGCCGGGCAATTGCTCGCCTGGTTGAGTTAATCGTCGGCGAATCGGCAAAGCAACGCCTCTGACGAAGCGGTCGGCGCCGTGTTGTGGTTGTGGCAAAACGTTAGGCGTGTCGCCACTATGGGTGGCCCTCTTAGTGGTTTTGTGCCTGGCAAGAAGTCGACACGCCCACCGGCGCGGGCATTTCCATTCACCAACGTCCCGAGTCTAGTGGGAGAACGGTAATCGATGGCATTGCGCAAAAGTACGGGCAACGATCCAGACTCCGCAGATCAGTCTGAGCGTCGCGACCAAGGCCGCGACCTGGACGCTCTTTGCACACAGTTGCGTCAGGGGGAAGTCAATGAACGCCGTTGGGCTGCGCGCGATCTTGCCCGCTATCCGGCGGCAGCCCATGCGTTGTCTGCAGGACTGCCTGATGAGCCTGACGCGATCGTGCGGGAGGCCATTTTGGATAGTCTGTTGACATTGGGTAATGCGGCGGTGGTTGATGCATTGTTGCCATTGTTGCGAAGTGACGATGCTAGCCTGCGTAACGGTGTGATCGAGGTTCTGCAAGCGTTACCCCATGCCGTAGCGCCAAAGTTGCAGAACTTGTTGGCGGACTCCGACTCGGACGTCCGCATTTTCGCCATCGATATCCTGCGGAGTTTGCCGCACCCGGAAGCGCCGATGTGGTTGCGTGGGGTGTTGGGACGAGAGACGCATGTCAACGTTTTAGGTTCGGCCGTGGATTGTCTGGCCGAAATCGGGACGCCAGACATGGTACCGCTGCTTTACACGATCAAAGAACGGTGGGCGAACGAGCCCTATATTGGTTTTGCGGTCGACGCGACGATTGCGAGAATTAACGGGAATTCATGAATGCAGTTTGAACAGGCGGATGGGGTGAGCCCTGCCGCGGCGATCTCGCAGGCGGATTTCCTGCGTTTTCGCGATTTCTTCTACCGTAAGACCGGTATCTTTTTCGACGAAAGTAAACGTTATTTTGTCGATAAGCGGCTCATCCAGCGTATGGCTGCGACGGGTGAAGCGGCTTTTCGCGGTTATTTTACCTTACTGCGTTTCCAGGCGTCTCAAGACGAGCTGCAAGCGCTGATCAATTTGTTGACCGTAAACGAGACTTACTTCTTCCGGGAGGAGTATCAATTTCGTTGCCTGGTTAATTCAGTCCTCGGCGAACTGGTCAGGCGGCGAGGGCGTTCGACCATCCGGATTTGGTCGGTTCCGTGCTCGAGCGGTGAGGAAGCGTATTCGATCGCCTTGTATTTATTGGAATATTGGCCACCGATCGACGAGATCGACGTGGAAATCATCGCCTCGGATATCGACAGCCGCATGCTGGAACTCGCCACGGCAGGCGTTTACTCGGAGCGTGCGGTTCAGCATTTGCCCGATTTTATTTTGCGCAAGTATTTCGCCAAGCAACCGATGCAGCGTTATCAGCTGGTACCGGACCTACGGGATTCAGTCGATTTCTCTCAAGTGAATATTGCCGATCCGGCGCAAACCCGACGGTATCGTGGTTTCGATGTGATTTTTTGTCGAAATTTACTGATTTACTTCGATGATGCGTCTCGCCGCAATGCGGCGGAGGCGTTATTCGATGCGTTGAATCCGGGTGGTTTTATGTTTCTCGGTCACTCCGAGTCGATGAGCCGCATTTCCTCGCTGTTTTCGGTACGCAAGTTTCCCGAGGCCATCGTCTATCAACGCCCCTCGGTGGAAGGTGGAAAATGAAACGAGTATTGGTGGTGGATGATGCATTGACGGTGCGGCTGTTTCATCGGCATTTGCTAGAGGCGGTGGGATTTGCCGTTGAAGAGGCAGGTAACGGTATCGAGGCGTTGGAAAAAGGACTTAACGGCCAGTTCGATTTGTTTATTGTCGATGTCAATATGCCGAAAATGGATGGTTATCGGTTGGTAACGGAGATGCGGCTCGGGCAAGAACTGCGTGCGGTGCCTGTGATTATGGTTAGTACGGAAGCGCAACCACGCGATCGTGATTTGGCGTTGCTTGCCGGTGCCAATGGCTATGTCGTAAAACCTGCCGACGGTCCACGCCTACAACGGCACGCGCAATTGTTGGCGGGAATGATGGCGTCATGAGTGCGAAGCTGTTACAGGCATTTCTGTGCGAAGCGCGGGATTTGCTCGAAGCAATCGGGCGTTTGAGTTTGGCGCTCGAACAACGTGGACAGGATGCAGAAATCATCAACGAATTGTTTCGCGCCGTCCACACCTTGAAAGGTGCATCGGGATTGTTCGACATACCGCCCGTCATCCAGGTGGTTCATGCAGCTGAAGATGTATTGACTCAGGTGCGCGATGCGCAACGCGAACTCACCTCGGCCGACATGGACTTGTTGCTCGATGCCATGGATCATGTCGGCATTTGGCTCGATGAGTTGGAGCGCGAAGGTCAGCTCGACAGCGAGGCGCCTGTGACCGGTCAACGCTTGAGCCGGTTTTTGCGCGCACTGATCGAGTCGCCGCCCGTGTTGGCTGAGAATCCGAACGCCACGGCGGGAACGGCAAGTCACGTCACCACTGTGAACGAAACCACGACGATTCCACCGCAGTGGCTTGCGGATATTCCCAGCGCCGAGAAGGCCCGACTCGCCGCTTGTGGTGGCGCCGTTGCGGTGGATTACCGACCAGAAGAACAGTGCTTTTTCCAAGGGCACGATCCAGTCCTGACCATGCAGCAACTGCCCGGGCTGAGCTGGTGGCAGATCGTGACCCGTGAACCTTGGGGCGAACTGGCAGATTTCGACCCCTATCGCTGCGTGTTATGGCTGCATGGTGTTGCCCAAACCACGCTAGCGGCAGCGCAGCAGCATTTTCGCTATGTTCTCGATCAAGTCACGCTGACTTGGCTGGATACCACGATGTTGGATCCGGAGCGAATTGCAGCGGCGGCGATGCCAGCGACTCTGGTGACCGGCGAACAAGCCGCCGCTGATGCGATCCCGCTCACCGAAGTGTCCTCGCGCGAGTCGGATCCGTTGCGGGAGACGGCACTCGATATTGTGCGAGAACAGCGTGAGCTGTTGTTGGTGCGTGCGAGTGCTGAGCTCTGGTCAGGCCGGGTCGCC
>CAZWQC010000292.1:3747-4081 GCA_964635785.1 uncultured Ectothiorhodospiraceae bacterium | reverse complement strand
CCCCGCTCATCCCTTTGTCACCGCCAATCACAAGCACATGTCCCTGCAAACCTTTATGGGTATCCCGCGCGCGTGGCGGCAACCAATCGGCAATGTCGGCCGGCTCGAGCAATCGACACGCTGGTTGCAAATCGGCGAAGATAGCGCTCGGCACCTGCAAGGACGCAAGCATCAACTCACCGACATACGCTGGCCCCGCACCGGTGTAAAGCCCCCGCTTGCATCCAATGAAAGTCACCGTCAGCGCGGCATGCACTGCCTGGCCCAATACCGCGCCGGTATCGGCATCCAAGCCGGAGGGAATATCAAGAGCTAGCACTGGCGCGCTGGCCAC
>CAZWQC010000292.1:0-3737 GCA_964635785.1 uncultured Ectothiorhodospiraceae bacterium | reverse complement strand
CACATCCATCGCCTGCAACAGGTTGGCCCATCCGCCTTCGACTGGCCGCGCCAACCCGGTCCCAAACACCCCATCCACGATCACATCGGCCTGCTCGACAATGGTGAGATCCAGCGTTTCACGACCTCCCGCTTCGAGGAACGCGGTCCGCGCCAACGCCGCATCGCCACGGATACGGTCGACCTCACCGATTTGCACCACAGCCACGACCCAATGGGCGGCCTGCGCCAATCGCGCGAGGACATAACCATCACCGCCGTTATTACCAACACCGCAGCACACCACGACACGTTTGGCATTCGGCCAACCTTGGCACAAGGCAGCGAAAGCAGCCTCGGCCGCACGCGTCATCAACACATAACCTAAGATTTCGTGCTCGACGATGGCGCGCCGATCGAGCTCCCTGACTTGCGCCGCGGTGTATAGCGCCGTATTGGGTTTGGATAGCCTTGCCATCACGCCAAGTATCTCCTATCGTGCACGCACAGACTTTAGCCCTACCAATCGTTGCATCGATTCTTGCGTTCCTTCCCCCGCAGGGAGCAGTGACGCAGCAGACCGATTCTGCGAAAAACTCGGCAACAACGATGACAATAACGAACGAGTTGACGCATATTCGCTACGACAGCGACCACGAATTGGTTCGCTTAGTCGACTCGTTTTAATACACAACGGGTTATGAGTAACAACGGACGACCGAACGACACATCATGACTTCGACAAGCGCAACTCTTTTTCGCGCCATTATCTGGGCGATCGCCGGCGCGTCGTATAGCCTCATATTCTTTAGTATGCTGAGTTATTTCGAGCAGGCAAGCGGCCAACCACAATGGTGGCAGACGATCGTCTCCGGCACTTGCGCCGGCGCATTGGTCGCGGCCGCTTACAGTGCCAAGCGGGTCGCCATTATCGGATTACTCGTCGGCTCGATCATCAGCCACGCTCATGCCGTCTTTGCCGCGAACGTGACGAAGCCAGGACTGCTGCTATCGATCGCAGCCGTCGTTGGCTTCCTGGCCGGAATGGTGGGATCGTGGTTTTTTGAACGCCGCCATGGTGCGCTCATGGTGGTAACAGCCGGCGCGATTGCAGGTACCGTCGCAGGCACGCTAGCCGTACTACTCGCACTGGCTGTCCCGGTACTCGCCAAACCCGGGGTGATTTGCTTCCTTTTGGTGCCATCTACCGGCGGATTGTTCTACTTGCTCGCAATCTGGGCGCATCAACACAAGCGCCATTTCCTTCCGCATTGGCTAAGCGTTGCGACCGTATCGGCGGGAATATCCGTGGTTGCCGCCATCGGATTGTGGCTGCTCTCGCTGACCTTGCGGTTCGACTTGGACCCGGCACTGAAAGCGGCCGTCGAAAGCATGTTTGGTACTCTACCGCAAGTACTTGCCGGTGGCATTCTTGGAGGTGCTTGCGGCGGCGCTGCGCTGGAGTTACTCAAAGTCGAGTGGATGACTCGGCTGTCCTGACCAAAACCAGCGCACTTGCCGTCCGCTGCATGACGATAACACTAGGGCGTGGAACGACGATCTTGGCAGCGGTCTCCGCCTAGGCATAAGCCGAGCTGGAGTGCACGCCAGTGTCCGTATCCAATCCTGACAACATCGCACCGAGCGCACGCTCGACCAGGGGTTCGGAATCCAGTAGGCGGGTATTACGGGTCCGCAAGCCATGTGCCAATTGCTCCTCGGTCATCTCCGCCACCTTAATCCCCGATCGATTGACGAAAAAGAGCTTACCGCTGATGGTGCTTTTCCAAGAAAGTTTGGCATGAACAGGGCCGGTATCACCACCGCGCAACTCTAACCAGGTTCCCTTCTCCATACTCCGAACCATTTTCAAGTACTCGTCCAAAGCACTCGCCGACTCGGCAACGACCCGTTCCTTGCGGCTACGTCGACGCAAGCGGCTTTGCTTGAGCAAGCGCTGAATCTCATCGGCTTTGTTCTGCATGAAGGTTCGCCGATTCGCGAGCGTATCGTCATCGAGGTCCGATAATCTCGCCGCCTCCGCCGGTTCGGTTTCCCCAGTATCGACGGATTCGAACTCGACAACGTAATCGTCTTCCGACTCCTTTCGAGCAACTTGACTCGGTGCCTCGACAAAACTCACGTCCGCTGGGGTCACCGGCATCGCCTGGGCTTTACTCGAAACCGCATCCACCTGGGCTGACTCCGACTTCACGCCGGCATCCGGCCCATCACTGGCCGCCGACACACGGGTGGTTGCCGAGGATTCGTTCGGCTCAGATTCCGACGACAACCGCTCGCTGGAACACCCCGACGATGACATGACGGCAGCAACGGGCTCCGCCGCTTTCGGCGTTTGTGTGGACGCCGCCTCAGTCGACGCGGATGTGACCGTCGCAGGCTCGATCTTGTGCATCGCGACGGTTTCCCCACCATCCGGCCGTACATCTTCAACCGGCTTAGCTTCAGCAGTAATGAACGGTGCCGATGCGACCGCTGCACGCGGTAGGTTGGCCGATTCCGGTGAATCCGCTGTTTCGCTTGCTAACACGGTTGGCGCCGGTTGTACGACGGTGTCGTGTTGCCGTGGTGCCGGTTCTTCCTTGGCAACCACAACGGGCTCGGCAACCAATTTTTGCTCTGTTTCGGCACGATCCTTCGCCTCCACCAAACGATTCTCGAGCAGGGGATCAGACGCGCCGACCGCACTCATGACTCTATTGATGTACTCGCCACGAACGTTTCCAGCATGCTCCATCGCCAATGCACTGAGAATTTCAGCCTCCGTTGCGGCGTCTACCCCCATTCTGGCGATACCGTCACGAGTGGCTTTTAACAAGCTCGGCAACGCTTGCACGAGTTGCTCTCGCTCTTCTGAGCTACGTTTGGGCAACAAACTCCACACCAACAAGCTTGCGACATTCAGACCGCGCAACCAAACATCCGACCCTGCCCCGTACCGAGCGAATATTCGCGCCATGAGATCACGCCAGGTATTGCGCAGGAAACGGTCGATGACCTCCGGCATTTTGATGTCACCGATAACACGCGCGATCGCACCGGTCGCAACCATGGTCGCCATGGTCTTGTTATCTTTTTCTTCGGCACTGCGTACAGTGAGCGCCTCGCGCGCACCAATCCGTTTTTGTTCGACCTCGTACCAGGTCTCGAAGCGAATCAGAACTCGCTCGAACACGGTCGCATCGCGCTCGAAATGCGCCAAAATGTGCTCGACCGCCTCACGTATTCTCTCGATGGTCTCCGACTCTTCGTCGCTATCCTGCCAGCCGACCGCGGCCCAAGAGAGGGTGTTGATCAAACGCCGAACCGGATGATTGCGATCGTTGAAGAAACTCGGATCCAGCAAGGAAACTTTGATGACCGGAATCTGTAATCGCGCAATGAGGCTTTTGATCGTGTCGTGTAAATTCGGGTCTTCCAACACCCGCTCGAACAACATCGAGACGATGTCGATGGTGTTGCTCTCGGTCTGGGCGATTTGCACGGATCGATGCGGTCCAGCGGCCGCACGCATTTGTTGCAAAACACCGATCTTCACGCCCTGAGGATCCGGTCGCGCGCCGGTCGCAACGTTGGTTTGCACCTGCAGCTGCGTTAATACCGGAACAAGATCGGTACTCGTGGCGTAGTAGGAGGCACCACCACCTTGCTGACCCGCGCCATAGCCACCACCGCTATACCCGGTATCGTAACCTGCATCGATGACAACCGGACCACCCGCGGCCCCGCCGCCGACAG
>CAZWQC010000291.1:3384-4115 GCA_964635785.1 uncultured Ectothiorhodospiraceae bacterium | reverse complement strand
GGTGTTTTGGTGTCGCGATATCGACGACGGGGTTGGTGGAGACTTCCCCGCGGCACAAAAGGAATCGGAATAGGCCGCGAATTGCGGATAGTTGCCGTTGCAAGCTACGACCATTTAAGCCTCGAATTCGCTCGCTGGTGACATAAGCACGGACCTGTTCCGGTTGGACCTCGGACCAAGCGGTCAGCCCACAGCTGAGCAAGTGCCGACGAAAGGCTTCCAAATCACGCCGATAGGCCGACAGCGTATGCGCAGAACAACCGCGCTCGATGCGCAATTGATCGAGATAGGGTGTCATGTCCAAGGCATCGTTCATAGCTCGATCGAACCATCGAAAACATGGTCGGCCGGGCCGGTCAGGCAAACCGAGGCTTGACCGCCTGGCCAAGCGACCTGCAACTCGCCACCAGGCAACTCGATATGAACGAGTTCGTCGAGTAAACCTAAACGTCGTCCGGCGACGACGGCGGCACAGGCGCCACTCCCACAGGCCAGCGTTTCGCCGACACCGCGTTCAAGGACACGCAAACGAATACGGTCACGCGTCACGCGTTGCATAAAACCGACGTTGACACCCTCGGGAAACCGCGGATTGGCCTGTAACGCGGTTCCAACCGTCAGGCAATCCATTATCTTGACGCGGGACCCGCTTCAGTACAAGCCGCGCTATGTGAGGAGCCTATAGTCATGGCCACTGCGATGTGCAACTCCAAGGTTCTTGCAAAGCGACG
>CAZWQC010000291.1:1128-3374 GCA_964635785.1 uncultured Ectothiorhodospiraceae bacterium | reverse complement strand
TGTAACAGGCCAGGTTGCATCACCGATCTCGATGGGATAGCTCAGCGCTGGTGTATCGGCGAGAAACGGAATGTCTGCCGGCGCAAACCTTGGCTCGCCCATGGCGACTTTGACTTGATTGTTAGGATCGACGGTTAACGTCAACAGGCCTGCGGTGGTTTCGACCGGAATCTCATGGGCCGTGGTCAACCCTTGCCGTCGCACAAACTGAGCAAAACAACGGGCGCCGTTACCGCATTGGGCGACCTCGCTGCCATCGGCATTGAAGATGAGATAACGAAACAAAGCGGCCGGATGCCAAGGGGCCGCGACGAGCAGCACTTGGTCGCAGCCGATCCCGAAACGCCGATCGGCCAGGCGACGTATCTGGGTTGACGTCAACGCCACGGTTTGCCGAACCGCATCGATCACAACGAAATCATTACCCAAGCCGTGCATTTTGCTGAATCGCACCATCATTGCTCATCCCCTCCCGTAAAACGCGACGTGCTTCGGACAATAGGAACGGTTTCATACGTTTTTTCGTCCCCTCTCCCCGTGTGGGGGAGGGAGCAGACAATCTGGCTCCGAGCGCTTACGCAAACATCAATCGCACCGATGGCCCTCGTTCTCGGGAGGTAAAAAAACACGCCTAATCGGTTTGTCTTGCGGAAGATCAATACTTGAGCACTTGAATGCAGCTTCCCAACCGGCTTATGGTAGCACTTGTCATAAATGCGCAAGATCAAGTCGCGCGGATTTTGCGGTCGGCGTTCTTCAATCGACGTGTGCCGACCATTTCACCCCAAGCCAACACTAACGTTACGAGGAGTCATCATGACCGAATTCAAAGAAGAACTGGATGCCCGCAATCTCAATTGCCCGCTACCCATTCTGCGCACCAAGAAGGCGATTACCAAATTGCAAAGCGGCGAAGTGCTCAAAGTCGTTGCAACCGATCCGGGTTCGGTGAAGGACTTTGAGGCTTTTGCCAAGCAAACCGGTCATGCCTTGTTGGATTCATCCGAACAGAGCGGTGAATATACGTTCTTTTTGCAAAAGACGTAAAGCGAACTAACCGGCCGGGGAAGGCACCGCAGCGCTAACCCGGCCGCCATTGGATCGGAGCTGTTCGGCCTTGTCACGTTGGCCAGACGATCGTCTCCCCAGACATCAATCCTTCGGTTGTCTCGCGGGCGCGGACTTCGTCGGCTCGATCGCCGGCAACCAAGACCTCGGCTGGCCGTGGCCGGGCATTGTAATTACACGCCATGACGAACCCATAGGCCCCGACCGAGTGGATCGCAAGGAGATCGCCGGCTTCGACCGCCAGCTCGCGGGCGTAGGCAAGACAGTCCGCACTCTCGCACACCGGTCCGACGACATCAAAACGGCGCACCGGCCGATCGGTGTTGGTCACAACCGGCTCGACTGCGTGCCAGGCTTGATAGAGCGCAGGGCGGATCAAGTCGTTCATGGCGGCATCAACAATCAGAAAATCACGATCCGGGGTGAGCTTGACGTATTCCACGCGGGTGAGTAGTACACCGGCATGACCGACCAATGCCCGACCCGGCTCGAGCAGTAACGGATAGCCGTGTTCGGCTAGGCGACTGCGAACGACGTCGGCATAGGCCGACGGTGTTGGTGGCGTTTCGTCATGGTAGCGGATACCCAATCCGCCGCCGATATCGATATGCTCGATTTGGATTGCTTCGGCACGCAAGCGCGCGGCTAATGCCAACAATCGATCCAATGCGTCGGCGAAAGGTGCCAGACTCGTGAGCTGGGAACCGATATGACAGGCAAGCCCGCTGACCTCGAGGTGACGCGATTGCGCAATGCGGCGGTACAACCGCAGCGCCGTTTCGATATCGACACCAAACTTGTTTTCCTTCAGTCCGGTGGCGATGTAAGGATGCGTCAGAGCGTCCACGTCCGGATTCACCCGAATCGCGATGGGAGCTACCCTTTCGAGCTTGCCGGCGATTTGCTCGAGTCGATTCAATTCGGCTTCCGATTCGACGTTGAAACATTGGATCCCGATCTCGAGCGCCCGCGTGATTTCGGCCGTCGTCTTGCCGATACCGGAGAACACCACTTTGTCCGCAGTGCCACCCGCACGCAGCACCCGCTCGAGTTCACCGCCGGAAACAATATCGAAACCCGCGCCTAAGTGCGCTAGCAAAGCGAGAACGGACAGATTGGCGTTGGCTTTTACGGCATAGCAGATCTGGTGCGGATAGTCGCCAAATGCACGAGCGAAA
>CAZWQC010000291.1:0-1118 GCA_964635785.1 uncultured Ectothiorhodospiraceae bacterium | reverse complement strand
CCCGCCACTGGGTTTCGATCGCGGCTTTGGAGTACACGTAGGTTGGTGTACCGAATCGCTCGGCAAGCGCCGGTAACGCACAATTCTCGACGAACAAGACCCCGTCACGCCTGTTGCAACAGGATGGTGTCATTGTTCGACGGCCTCGTCCGCCGTGTCGCTTGAGTTGGATTGCGTGTCGACTGGCTTTGCATTGTCGGGCGACTCCGGCAACGTCAACGGTCCTTTATTGCCGCATCCCCATAACAAGGCCACGATCACGATCACCCCAGCGTTTGGCATAATAAACCTCCGTCGCATTAGGAAAACCGCTAAGTCTAGCCGGCTTTATGCTGATAAGATAGTGTTTTTACTGGAGTCCTTCATTATGCCCATACCCGCCGTACAGCCAGTGCCGCTCAAACCGCTTCCAGAGCCTCTTGCACACAGTCCCGAATCCATGGTTGGCACTCCCTACTATGACGAGGAACTCGACTTGGCACAGTCTGAAGCACACTCGGCGACAATTCGCTATCGGGGTTCGATACGTGATCGCCTGGCCGAGCGAATTGACTATCGTGTGGTTGGCGATAACCCCGTAGGGTATTGGATTGTCGACGAAAACCAACAAAAAGCGCTGTATCCGGATCTCGCATTGGCACGGGGACCGACGCTGAGTCGAGTGATGGCGACCGATTTAACCCTCGCCATCGAAGTTGTCACGACAACCGACTTACGCAAGGAGTACAAAGATACCGTCACCCTGTTCGAGCACAATGAATACCATGGTATACCCGAATGCTTGCTGATCTATCCCGAACCGAAAGATTCCCGGGCGTTGCGCTGGTTTCGCTTTGAACCGGTGCCAGGTCGTTATCGGGAGATTCCCCTGCAATCCAATCGCAGTGATCCATGCGATGCCATCGCCGGACTAACGCTCGAAATCATACCTTGCAATGAATGGACGTGTGGACGAAAGCGACGTGTTGATTTTCAAGGCGAAGCACTACGGGAAGCGGCTGTCGAGGCGGATGCGCGTAGTGTTGCGGAGCTTCGAGCCGAGAATGCGACGCTCCGGGCCGAGGTGGCAGAACATGCAAAATGGGCTGTCGAGGCGGAAAACGCCGGTTTGTTGGCGT
>CAZWQC010000290.1:0-4132 GCA_964635785.1 uncultured Ectothiorhodospiraceae bacterium | reverse complement strand
GGCCAACAAGGCAAAACTGGCCGCATGTGACTCCGGAAACCCGTACTCGCCAAACCCCAGAATTTGCTGATAAATGCGCTCGGCAAACTCCGCCGCGTAGCCCCTGGCTTGCATCCCCTCCAACAAGCGCAAGCGAAACGGCTCGAGCAGTCCCCGCCGGCGCCACGCTGCCATTGCTCGGCGCAACTGGTCGGCCTCCCCCGGCGTAAACCCCGCCGCCACGACGGCCAATTGCATGACTTGTTCCTGAAATATCGGCACCCCCAAGGTTCTCGCCAAAACGCGCTTCACTGCAGGACTCGGGTACGCCACAACCTCCAAACCCTGCCGGCGTCGCAGATAAGGATGCACCATATCGCCTTGAATCGGTCCCGGACGGATCAAGGCGATTTCAATCACCAAGTCGTAATAACACGTCGGTTTCAACCGTGGCAACATCGCCATCTGCGCCCGGGATTCGATCTGAAAAACCCCAACGGTATCCGCTTTCGAAATCATCGCATACGTCAAGGCATCTTCCGCGGGGATATCCGTCATAGACCACCGTTTACCCTGATAGGACGACATCAACGCGAGCGCGCGTCGAATCACTGATAACATTCCCAAAGCCAGCACATCCACCTTGAGTAAGCCCAATGCCGCCAGATCGTTTTTGTCCCATTGAATCACCGTCCTTCCAGACATCGCTGCGTTTTCAATCGGCACCAAACATCGCAAATCGTCCTGTGCAATCACAAAGCCACCGGTATGCTGCGATAAATGTCGAGGAAACCCCAACAACTCATTGACCAGCGCAAACCACCATTGCACCTTTGGCTGCGCCGGATCCAGTCCGACCTCGCTCAGCCGTTCCGGCGACACCTGCCGGCCATCCCACCAAGTCAAGTTTCTTGCCAACCGATCGATCACATGACGCGAAAAACCCAACGCCTTGCCCACATCGCGAATTGCGCTACGCGGCCGATAGGTTATGACACTCGCCGCCAGTGCAGCCCGATTCCGCCCGTATTTTCGGTAGATATATTGCACCACCTCCTCACGCCGATGATGCTCAAAATCGACATCAATATCTGGCGGCTCGTTCCGTTCTTTGGAAATGAATCGCTCAAACAGCAGATCCAGACGAGCCGGATCGACTTCCGTAATACCCAGACAATAGCACACCGCGGAATTAGCCGCCGAGCCGCGCCCTTGGCATAAGATCCCCCGATTTCTGGCAAACTCGACAATATCATAGACCGTCAGGAAAAATGGCGCATATTGCAATTGCGCGATTAAAGCAAGTTCCTTGTCCACTTGCACCAAGACACGCTCGGGCACGCCATCTGGCCAGCGTCGCTGCATTCCTGATTCAGTCAGCTGTTGCAAATAGCGATCGGGTGTCAAGCCGACAGGCACCAGCTCCCGCGGATACTCGTAACGAAGGCAATCCAGAGAAAATTGACACTGCGCAGCAATATCAATTGTCGCTTGCAACAGCTCCCGCGGATACAACTTGGCCAAAAGTGCCCGCGGTCGTAAATAGCTTTCCGCGTTTTGCGCCAAACGCCGCCCAGCTTTGTCTACCGTTACCCCTGCCCGAATCGCCGTCAGTGTATCTTGCAGTGGTTGCCGTGCAGGCACATGCATATGCACATTCCCAGCCGCTGCCAACGGCACTCCGGTCCGGCGCGCAATGTGGCGAAGTTCATCGAGATATTTTCGGTCATTTCCCTCCCTAAGTAATTCGACTGCGATCCAACAACGCTTGGAGAATCGTTCACTTAACCAACCGACTTGTGCCTCGGGCATCTCCCGATCCGGTAACCATAATGCAACACAGCCAGTCACATCGCGCTCGAACGCAGCCGGAGTCAATTCGTATTGTCCCTTGCTAGCCGCCATCCGCCCGTCACTGATGAGTCTGGATACATTCGAGTAGCCTTCCCGATTACAAGCAAGCACAACCAATCGCGTCGAATCCGTCAACATCAACTCGGTGCCCACAACAAGGGATAATCCAACCGATTTCGCCGCAATATGGGCACGAACGATCCCGGCAAGGCTACACTCGTCCGTCAAAGCAACAGCCGAGTACTCATTCTCATAAGCGGTTTGCACGAGTTCTTCTGGATGAGACGCACCGCGCAAAAACGAAAAATTTGACACACAGTGTAACTCTGCGTACTCCGGCATACCCGTCATCAGCCGAACCCGCAAAAAGAACTTGGAGGTGATATGACCCGTTGGCCACCAAGGGGAAAGGGGACAAAACGATCGGCCAATAGCAAATCAATTTGGTTTGACATCTACAGTTATTAGCGACATCCACGCGAAGACAGGCAAGTAATACACGATCTTGATCGGTTAGCTCAAAACACAACAATTTTCACTTCAGCAGCGACACGCTCGTAACGCCCCAAAAAAAAAGCCTGCGGCAAAAATACCCCAGGCTATAAAGTTTCCTTGGCCGCCCGGTTCGAAACGAGGCAAGCACAAGGCATCGATTCCTGTCAAAATCAAAATATCTAATTTGACGTCCCGTTGCCAAACCCAGGCAAAATCAACCTGCCTGGGTTTAGATCGCGAACCCAGTTAGCGATGGATTTACAGATTAGTCGAAACTGCAGCCATAATCACAGGCAGATCAGCCGTACCTTCAACGAAAATCTGCGAACCCCGCGTTACACGAATTGCAGTATCCGTTTCTTCGTTCGCATAGAGTTGAGTACCGGCAGGAATCGTCAACACGGCATTGTTGTTACCGCTTGGACCCCCTTTGGCATCGCCATCACCGATCCGGATAATGCCATTAAAGACAAAGACATGGTTAGCAGCCAACGTCGTATCGGTCGTGATGTCCTGGCTGATCACACACACCGGGAAACTCGCACCGAAGACCGTAACGCGACCACCGTCTTCGAAATCGGGGTTAACCGAGGCACATGCGTTCGTATCCGCACCCGCCAGGGTACCGGCTTCGATTTCAGCTTGCAGCGGGTGGAAATCGCCATTGCCCAGGTCACCGTCGATTTCGTCATCACGCACAGCCCAGGCTTGCCACCAAGCCTCAGCGGCGTTCGGATCAACAGCACCGACGTAGTTGTGGTTTTCCAAACCAGCAGGAAGCGCAGTTGCGGGTGTAATCCCCGTCCCGGTCACCGCATAAGTGACGGGATCAATGGTCAGACCGGGTGCATCAACAAATTGCACTTGACCGTTGTCTACGGCAAGCTGCTGATAGCTCTCGTCCTTAACGCCATCTCCATTAATATCATCATCCGCAGCCGAAAGGTTAGCCGGAGAACAGTTAAAGGCAGTATCGAAATACTCCAAGCTCGCTGGCAGTTGGTTGTCGATGTCCAAACAGCCCGATTCGAAGGCGGTACCAGTGACCAGGTTATCCGAGAACACAGAGCGGAAAACTTTCCCGCCAAACCCTTCCCGATGCAAGGCGCCACGCGTGGATTCCGCAGCCTGACCGGAATTACCCAAGATGGTCAGGTTTGCGAGGTTTGGAGCGGTACGCGGCTGTGCATCGAAGTCTGAACCCTGGTTGTCGGATTCGATACCGCGGTCACCATTGCCGCTACCCATGATAACCAACGCGTTTTGCACATTGCCTACGAAACCTTCATCCATATCCAATCCATCATCTTGTTGGCCTTGAATAAGGATATAAGAAACGTTGACCGCACCACCAAAGCACTCGAGCCCGTCGTCTTCCGAGCCGATGATCTGAATGTGATCGATTTGCGTCCCGGCACCGACGGCTTCCAGCGTCAAACCTTGAACTTCTTCATTGGGGCGGAATGCCCAACCGGTCTCGGCCAAGATCACATAACTCACGCTACCGCTGTCGTCATTGTTATCGCTACCACCAAAAAACGGACTTCCCCCATCAGGAGATGCCTCACTGACCACCTCGCCAAAGGCGTCGCCATTGTTTTCAACGCCGAATCCATTAATGATCAGACCACCCCAGTCACCGCGACCGAACAAATCCGTCACATCGCCGGTGATGACATCGTCTGCTTGAATCGGGAAGGGCGTCGAATCACAGACATCCCCAAGCCCATCACCATCGCTATCGAGCTGGTTAGCGTTCGCATTATTCGGGCAATTATCGGCGCCATCAGAGACACCGTCACCA
>CAZWQC010000289.1:0-4171 GCA_964635785.1 uncultured Ectothiorhodospiraceae bacterium | reverse complement strand
TCCACGCCCAAGCCAAGCACAACCCGGCGCAGCACGGCATGGGAACGACGGTCATCGCCTGCATCATTGGCAGTGGGCGAATCCACTTCGCTTACGTCGGCGACTCGCGCTTGTACCGCTTTCGCGCCGACCGACTGACCCGACTTACACTCGACCATACCGTCCGACAAGAAATTCTCGATCGGGGATTCGAGCAAGGCCGCCCCGGCCAGATCAATACGCCCGGCAACATTATTACCCGCGCATTAGGCGTCGCTCCAACCGTCGCGATCGATGTGCGTGAGGATCTCGCCCTTCCCGACGATACCTTCCTGCTTTGCTCCGATGGCCTGTACGACATGGTCAACGAAGAGGGCATCAGCAAAATCATGATCGAACATCGACATAATCTCAACGCCTGCGTCGAAGCACTGATTGCCATGGCCAATCGCCGTGGCGGCAAAGACAATATCTCGGTTATCCTCACTCGCCAAACCCGCCCCGCTCTCGCATCCACGAGTTGGTTCGGGCGCTTGTTCAAACGAGCCTAGTCAACCTCGCATTTCAAGGATCAGCCTCATGATGCCGAAACTGGTGTGGACCCATACCGACAACCAAACCTATGAACTGACGATCGACCAGGATTGCCTTTTGATCGGCCGCGCCGCGAATAACCACCTTTGTTTGCCGAGTCGTGCAGTCAGTCAGTATCACGCGCGGGTGATTCGCCTCCTCAACGATGTTTTCCTAGAGGATCTCAACAGCACGAACGGCACTTATGTCAACCACGAAATGATCGCCAAACGGATCCTTCGCGATGGTGATAAAATCACCGTCGGGCGAGAGGTGCTGCGCTTCGTTAATCCAAAGAACTGGAGCGGTGTCGCCCCGTCGCATCCTGAATCGGTCGCCAGCACAGCGCCAGAACTCGCGTCTGAACCGACCAACGAGGTTTTGTCATCGACGATTAATGTCCCTAATCCAACTCAACCGGATACCGTTACCCCTGCCGACCCCGTCGCGCCAAGCGGTCCGGAAGCGATCCTTTTCATCGAGAGCGGCATCGAAGCCGGCCACACGATCGCACTCGATCGCCGCGTGACAACAATCGGAACACCCGGCCATGCTGTCGTCGCCATCTCCAAACGGGGCGGCCGTTTCGTCGCGATGTTTATCGACTCCGGTGACGTCGATGTCATCCCGACGCTCAACAGCAAACCGCTGCGAGCCCAAGGAACCGATCTCAAAGACGGTGACTTGATTACCCTGGAGTCCGCACGCATGCGGTTTCGCCGCTATCCCGATTGAACCGTTCGGTCGCTTCCGCTAAGGCATTGCCGTAACCAGGGCATGAACCCGCGGCACCGCGGCTAGCAAACGTTGCGTATAAGCGTGCCGCGGTTGGCCACAGACTTGCGCTGTCGTTCCCCGCTCGACGATTTGACCTTGATACATGACTGCCGTGTCATCGCTCACATATTCCACCACACCAATGTCATGGGTAATGAACAACAGCGTCAAATTGCGCTCTCGCTTCAACTCCAACAGCAGTTGCAACAGCTCCGCCTGAATCGAGACATCCAACGCACTCGTAATCTCATCGCACACCAGTACTTCTGGGGCCAACACCAACGCCCGCGCAATTCCGACCCGCTGCCGTTCTCCGCCAGATAACTCATGTGGGTAGCGCCATAAATAGTCGGCAGGAAGCCTCACTTGATCTAATACATATCGAGCTTGAATCAACCGCTCTTGGTCCGTCACACCGATACCATGCACGCGCTGTGGCTCCACCAGCGCCGTGTACACGCGTAACCGCGGATTCAAGGCCGACACAGGATCTTGAAAAACCACTTGCAGCCGCCGCCGCAGCAACCTCAGTCTGCCCGGCCCCAGTCGACTCAAATCCTCACCCCCAAACCAAATCTCCCCTCCCGTCGGCGGCACCAAGCGCAATATCGCACGGGCCAAAGTCGTCTTCCCACAGCCGGATTCCCCGACCAAAGCGAGCACCTGCCCTCGTCGTAAACACAGGTCGACCCCATCCACGGCCTTGATGTGATCCACCACCCGCCGCAGCACACCTTTATGAACGGGGAAATGCACCTTCAGCCCAACCACTTCCATAACAGTCGCCACTTGTTGTGTGGTCTCACCTTGCCGCACTTGCCGCGGCAGATTGTCGGGCAACGCCGCCAACAAACGGCGCGTATAGTCGGCGCCTGGTCGCTTGAGGATGCTGGCGACATCACCTTGTTCGACCAGCTTGCCGGCACGCATCACCCCAACCCGATGCGCCATCGCCGCAACCACACCAAAATCATGGGTAATCAATAAGATACCCATTCCCGACCGGGCTTGCAGCGATTTCAATAAGCGCAGGATTTCGGCTTGCACCGTAACATCCAGCGCGGTCGTGGGTTCGTCGGCAATGAGCAAATCCGACTGACACGCCATGGCCATGGCAATCATGACGCGCTGCCGCTGCCCACCAGACAAGCGATGCGGATAATCGTCGATGCGGCGTTCCGGATACGGCAATTGGACTTCGCGCAAGGCGGCAACCACGGTTTCACGCCAGGCCGAGGGCGGGATCTGTGGCTGATGCAATGCCAGCACCTCGAGCAACTGTTCGCCGATCGTCATGACAGGGTTCAGTGAGGTCATCGGTTCTTGAAAAACCATTGCCATCCGGCGCCCGTGCCGAGACCCCACCGCACCATTGCAATCCGAGCCCACCAAGGTCTCGACACGGCTCTGCCCACTTTGGTCCGTTGTGTGCAAACAAGCGCTTCCGCGGCAAGTCACCCCCCGCCTTGGCAACAATCCCATTAACGCGAGTGCTGTTACCGATTTGCCACTGCCCGATTCCCCGACCAGGCAAAACGTTTCACCACGATGAATCACAAAATCAATCCCTGCTACTGCGTTCACAGTGCCCTGCGCCAACTCGAACGACACGTTGAGCGCGTTGACTTCAAGTAAGCTCGTCAATCTGGATTACTCGTAAAAGATGACACCACGATACCGTTGCGCAAAAGACCCGTCATGGCGGCGACCCCATCGAAATCGACGTCGCCTGTTTGCGTCAGAATCGCCCAATCCCTTACACTTTTCGGTCAAATCTGTCGCCTTCATGATTCGCTGCCAGGTGCCGACAGAACCAGTCGCTGGGTCGATCCAGCCGTACCCCGCCCCTGGCTCGCGTCGGCATGTATGGTCCGCTGTTTGCTTAGCACACGATATTGACGGGAATTTTCATTAACACCGAAATAAGTACACGGCCATGACAACCGCGACGCACCTACTGATCGATCATATCGCCATTCACTTGACCCGCAATCCGACCGAACGCGAAATCCAGCAAGCCGCCGAGGACTGGGCCTATCAAGCCTTCACGACGCAATTACCGTGCGCTCAGCCGATGTCGCTTGACGCCGTTTGCCTACGCTATGACAAATTATTTGACGATGCCGAGCGTGCCATTCGCGACCAACTTTCCGGTCACGTCCGTTGCGATCATTAGTGTTGGTTGAGCACGGCGCCGTGGCCACAGCCACGGCTCAACCTGCGCCGGGCCGCCATTCGGCAACGTTCAGATTTGGATCGATCCGCCACGCGCCAAGCAGTGAATCTTCCAGGCGACACCATCTTGCCAACAGCGTGGCAAACACCGACCGGGGGATCGATTGCGCACCCATGGAAGCCAAATGCGCAGATGGAAGCTGGCAGTCGATCATTGGAAACCGCCACTGGCACAAATGACAAGCAAGGTACGCGAGCGCGACTTTCGAAGCATCGCGGGCATCGCTAAACATGGACTCACCGAAAAACACGCGACCCAATGCGACCCCATACAAACCGCCAACCAGCTGGTCATCGCCGCGGTAAACCTCGACCGAATGCGCGAAACCGGCTTCATGCAAACCGACATAGGCACGTACCATGTCTTCGGTAATCCAGGTATCTCGGCGACCGAACCTCGGTGAGCCGCAACTGCGCATGACGCGCTCGAAAGCGGTATCGAACTCGACCGTCAAACCGGCGTTCCGAATGGCTTTACGCAACGATCGATGCAATCGGAATCGCTCCGGTAAGAGCACCGCACGCGGATCCGGACTCCACCACAAAATCGGCTCTCCTTCCCCGTACCACGGAAATACGCCATGCCGATAGGCCCGCAACAACCGCT
>CAZWQC010000288.1:0-4191 GCA_964635785.1 uncultured Ectothiorhodospiraceae bacterium | reverse complement strand
GGTTTGTCGTACTCGTCGATCAAGACCACGGCCCGCTGACCATGCCGGGCATGGGCTTTGCGGATCAGTTCGCCGAAACAGCCCGAAATATCCAGACCCAACGGGCAACGAATGCCCAGTCGTTCCTGATTGATGCGCAGAATGTCCCAAATGCGTTGGTCTAGCTCGGCTCGACAGGTGACGCGGCCGCTGCCAAAACTGATACGGATGACTGGATAATGTTTTGACCAGTCCCAGGTGTCGTGAATGGCCAAACCGCGAAACAACGGTTCGTTGCCTTGGAAAAGCTCGGCCAAGGTATCCAGAAACAGCAACTTGCCGAAGCGGCGGGGACGAGACAGGAAATAATACTTGCCTTCTTCGATCAAGCGCTGGGCGAAGTCGGTCTTATCAACATAGTAATACCCTTCCTCGCGAATTTCGCGCAAGGTCTGGATGCCAATGGGCAGTTTCTTGCCGGTCATGGCGGTGTTCTCAGGCCAAGTCATGCCGATAAAGTCTAGCCGCTGGTGTTACTCGGTCCTACGGGACTTCGGCCATGTCTAATCGGTTGGGTAGCAAATCGTTGTCACGGAGTTGACGTTATCGCGGGAATCGACGACAGACAAAACAAGAAAGGGAAAACAAGATGGGTGTTCTGAAAAAGACTGAAAAATCGAAACCCTTGTCGCTGACCTAGTTGTCATGGTAACAACAACCAGGTCAGTACGAGGCGATCTATGCGTGCTTAGTCGATACTATCCTCATCGACAATAAGATCGAATTGTTCAACATCGACGTCATAAAAGGTGTAGGTGTCACCTTCGTCGTCGACGAGGCGGATGTCGAAAACAGGACTGGAATATCCGGTCAAGGTGACTTTCAGCGTTTCGCCGTCCGCTAGAACATGATAATCACCTAAAACATCTTCCTGCCAAGACTTCGCTTTACTTGGGCTTACGTACATATACTCTATGGTATAACCCGTATTATTTGTGATATTTACAAAATAATCCGCTGCCAGTGAAACACCTGTGAATAAAAAAAACAACGAGTACTTGAATGGTTTTTACCATTGTCCGAAGCCTGTGAAAACATCATTGACAAGCTAGATAAACTGCTACAGCGCGGCTAGTCTTGATTCCTTCCAAGTCGTTGTCAAGCGTTGGTGGCGGTCGGTCTCTGCCTGTCAGTGGGCCTTTCTGCCGTTCCGATACCCTACCCCGCTCGCCGTGTCAGACACCTGACGAAACGCATTGTCAGTCGAGGTATTTCAGGTCAACTTCGGCACTGATACCCATCCCTTGCCAGCAAGGCCGCCCCATAAGCGGCTTGTACACGCTCGGCAAGCACGACCGGCACACCGAGCAAACGCGACCGAATCTGCCGAAATGCCGCATTCGCTGCCCCGCCCCCAATACTGAACACCCGCTGCGGGTACGGCGCCCCCAGTTCACGCAGGCGTTCGTAACCGCGTTGTTCGACGCGTGCTAACCCTTCCAGTAATCCCTGAAAAAACACCAGATCATCGTTAGGGCGCGGCGTTAGGCATGGCTCACGCCAGGCATCGGCGTTGGGAAACCGTTCTCCTATCCCCGGCAAAGGGTAATAATCCAATCCGGTTGGCCGATCGGGTCGCAACATCGTCGTCATCCGATCGATGTCGGCCTGAGAAAAGAATTGCCGCAACACAGCACCACCACAATTCGATGCGCCGCCGGCTAACCACCATTGCCGCAGCCGATGGCTATAAACCCCGTTAGCCGGTGAGAACACCGGTTGCGGTGCAATGACTTTCAATGCCAGCGTGCTACCGAGCGCCGTCACCGCATCCCCGGCCGAGTTCGCCCCCGTAGCGATGAAACTCGCGACGCTGTCGGTCGTGCCAGCCATGACCAATGGCGTCGTGGATAGGCCAAGCAGCCCTGCCACCTTGTCGCACAAATGACCTCGCGGCATACCGGGTTTAAGAACCTGGGGCAGTAGCGATTGCGCTAAACCCAGCGCGTCGAGCCAGCTCGGCCAAGTCCGCGCAACGGGGTCGTAACCGAGCTTCAGCGCATTGTTTTCGTCACTTTTGCCATAGTCCCCGGTCAAGCGCCCCGCCATCCAATCGGCTTGGTTAACCACAAAGCACGTTGTCGCCGGCAAACCTCGATCGGCCAGCCACAGCCACTTCGCCAATCCCGAGGTCGCCCCATGGGCACCGCTTGTTTCTGGTGCGATCGTTCGAATCCGCTCCGCTGGCAAAGTCGCACGGGCGTCGTTGTACATCAGCCCCGGCGTCAATGGATTTCCATCGGCATCGACCAGAAGAATACTCCCAGAAGTACCGTCCACCGCTAGCGCATGAATCGGATCCGCTGCCTGTGCGGCGACATCGCTCAATACAGTGACAGCAGCCTGCCACCAATCCTGCGGGTTCTGCTCGTGACAAGGCGATTGCACTGTACCGGGTGGCAACGCGGTGCGCGCCTCGGCCAGCACCGTCCCCGCTGCATCGATCAAACAAGCGCGGCATCCAGAGGTGCCGATATCGAGCCCAATGTAGCCGGCGCTCATGGCAGATCCGTCGTCACGGCAGTTGAACCAGTGGCGGCGCCAGCCAACCGGGTTGCCGATGTTCCGCAACCACCGTGGTATAGATGCCGCCGCGCACGTTGAACTCGCCGGTCAAACGCATAAAACGCGGCGCGGTGGCATCGACCAAATCGGTCAGGATCTGATTGGTCACCGCTTCGTGGAATGTCCCTCGATCGCGATACGCGACGATGTAGAGCTTCAGCGATTTCAACTCCACGCAACGCTGATCCGGTACGTACACCAGATGCAGCGTGGCAAAATCCGGCTGCCCCGTTTTCGGACACAGGCAAGTGAACTCCGGTATATCGATACGAATGCTATAATCCCGTGTTTTGTCCGGATTCTCGAAGGTTTGCAGTTGTTGGCTGAGTGTTGACGGCATGACCGGTTGCTACCCTTTTTGCATAAGATTCAATAGATAAATGAACGATGGCTGGAACCGTACGGATCATTGCAGGCATTGGTACCCTCGCCTTGTGGCAAAGATGATACCATCACCGGTTTTCCGTTGTCCGCGCCAGCACATTGTCCGTGCTGACCTTGACCATTCATTTCGTTTCGCCGATCACTGACCGAACAGGATCCCAACCACAGGCATGCGGCTATCCAAAATCAAACTCGGCGGTTTCAAATCATTCGTCGACCCGACCACCATCGCGTTTCCCAGCAGTATGACCGCTGTCGTCGGACCCAACGGTTGCGGCAAATCCAATGTGATCGACGCAGCCCGTTGGGTCATGGGCGAATCGTCGGCCAAGCATCTGCGCGGCGGCTCCATGGAAGACGTTATTTTCAACGGTTCCTCCGCGCGTAAGCCCGTCGGCCGGGCTTATGTCGAATTGGTCTTCGACAACAGCGACGGGACGCTCGGCGGCGAATACGCCAACTATAATGAAATTGCCCTAAAACGCGTGGTCACCCGGGACGGCCAATCTCAATATTGGCTAAACGGTGCCCGCTGTCGACGCAAAGACATTACCGACCTCTTTTTGGGCACCGGCTTAGGCCCGCGCAGCTATGCGATCATCGAACAAGGCATGATCTCGCGTTTCATCGAGGCCCGGCCGGAGGATCTCCGCGTCTACATCGAGGAAGCCGCCGGCATCTCCAAATACAAGGAACGACGTAAGGAAACCGAATCGAGCATGCGCCGTACCCAGGAAAACTTGGAACGTCTCGACGATATCCGCGAAGAGGTCGCCCACCAAGTCGAACGTTTGCAAAAACAAGCCGAAACCGCAACCCGCTACCAGGCCCTCGCGGCCGAACACGACAGCGCAAAAGCCACCCTGGGTGCACTGCGCCTGCGCGATCTCGACGCGCAAGCCGCCCAGGCCGAGCAAGCTCGCCTTGCAGAAGAGGCGGTACTGGCCGACAAACAAGCCGAATTACGAACGCTCGAAGCCGAGCTGGAAATCCAGCGCGCGGCATCGCACGAAGCCAACGAGCAGATGACTGACGCGCAAGCCCGATTCTACGAACACAATGCGGCCATGGCCCGGATCGAACAGGCCATCGAGCACGCCGAGACGCTCAAAACCAGGCAAGCCCGCGAATTGGCGGAAGCGGACGCTGGGCTTGAGCGATTACAAACGAATCTCGTCGAAGACGAGGCCAAATTGTCGAAAA
>CAZWQC010000287.1:0-4193 GCA_964635785.1 uncultured Ectothiorhodospiraceae bacterium | reverse complement strand
TCGGCAGGAGACCCGGTTCCATGAGCTCTAGGGGCGCTGTGGTCGGCTCATCGATATCAGCCGCATCAGCACGGAACTTTTCCGGCAAATCGCTGGCGTCGACCACATCGAAGGGGTGTAGAATCGCCAAACGCTCGATGAGATTGGCCAACTCGCGCACGTTGCCAGGCCAGGTGTAACTCTGCAATGCCCGGACCGCACGTGGCGTCAACCGCACCGAGCCGCGCCGTTCTGCCTCCAAACGTGCAATCAGATCATCGATCAACGCCGGCAGGTCTTCGACACGTTCGCGCAAGGAAGGCACATCCAACGGGAAAACATTGAGCCGATAGTACAGATCTTCACGGAAGGAACCGTCGGCAATGGCTTGTTCAAGATTTCGATGGGTTGCGGCGATGATGCGAACGTCGGTTTTGATCGGCTTATTGCTGCCCACCCGCTCGAACACGCGCTCCTGCAGGACCCGAAGCAACTTCACTTGCATCATCAACGGCATATCGCCGATCTCGTCGAGAAACAGCGTACCCCCCTCGGCCAACTCGAACCGGCCTTGCCGCGCACTGATCGCGCCGGTAAACGCCCCCCGCTCATGCCCGAACAATTCGCTCTCCAACAACTCCCCGGGAATCGCACCGCAATTGACCGCGACGAACGGCCGCTGACTGCGTTTGGAGGCAAAGTGAATATTACGGGCAGCAACCTCCTTGCCCGTTCCGGTATCCCCAAGAATCAATACCGTCGCATCGGTCCCGCAGACCTGGGCAATCTGCACGCGTAAGCGTCCAATGGCACGGCTCGTGCCAGACAAGGCACGAAACAGATCCATCGCTCGCCGTTGGGTCGTATCGCCCGCCGTCTCGCGATAGTACGCTGCCTGTCGCAACGCCGCCAACAACGTCTCGAATTGCAGCGGGTAACCAATCTGCCGGGTCACGTGCCGCTGCAAGGATTTATCCAACTCCACCGGCGCTTGTTCCAAGTGGACCAGGACGATCGGTCGCTCAGTCTGCCAAGCTGCCACCGCGACAACGAGCTGCCGTTGCTGATCCACATCCGCCTGCGGACCGATAAAAACGACAGCGAAATCACTCGATTCCGGTAATCTCTCCCGCCAGCTTGCTGCGGTCAAAATAACCGGTCGATACCCCATGAACTCCAGTACGACTCGATACGTGGCATGGCGTTGCGCATCATCATCGAGCACCAACACGGCCTCCCCTCGCCCCACCACCATTGCGATTTCCTGCAATCCGTCACTATCCGACATGCTCGGTCACCCATCCCGCCATTATTCTGACACCCGTAACATCCTCCCATGGACCCAGCGACATGTCAAAAGGCCTGGACTGCCCAAACCACGCTAAATCACGCCAGCGGCAGAACTTGCCGTTCGTTGCCGATCAAATGCACCGCCGAACGACAGCACGCCGCCGACTTCAGCGACCACGAATAGCCACATAACGCTTGCAATCGCAGACAACGACTGTTTGCGGATTCGCGATATGACGACGACCCGTTACGCCCTGCCTATGCCGAACTGCTTCAGCAACATCAGAAACAGTTCAACCAAGTCAAACGACTGGGAAGAATGGCCGATCGGATGCAGAACGATCTCAACTCGATGAATCAATGTCTGACGGAATTATCAAACCAGGGTCCACTGACCAGGCTGGCCAATCGGCGTTCTTTCGATGCGTATTCTGATCTGGAATGGAAACGAGCCCAGCGTCAACAGCAACCGCTGTCGATTATTATGATCGACCTCGACGACTTTAAAGCCTACAACGACCCCTATGGCCATGCGGCGGGTGACGATTGTCTCCAACAAGTCGCGCGAGCCGTTGCCTCCGTGCCGAAGCGGCTGCTGGAAATGGTTGCGCGTTATGGTGGTGAGGAGTTCGTCGCCCTGCTCCCCAACACCGACATCGCCGATGGCGCCGCGGTGGCCCATCTCATGCGCCAGACGGTCAGTGCATTAGCCATTCCACATACGGCTTCTACTACAGTTCCTTACGTATCGATCAGCTTAGGCATCGCCAGCAGTAGCGAAGCGCCGTCCAATCCCGTCGATCTGCTAAGGCTTGCCGACGAAAGGCTCTATCATGCCAAGCAACTCGGCCGCAACCGCGTCTGCCAAGGAAATGCAACCGACGAATAGGCGAAAGCGGCACGCCGATCCGTGGTCATTGAACGCCAGCAGACACTTAACACGGCCAGCACAAAGCACTAGACTTGGGGTTTTCCTCGCCGGTCACCTCGCTCACGACTGGCGTCGGTCAGCCCCGAGCCTGTTTCCAAGCATCGTTGCCATCCCCATCGTGACCAAAGCCAGCGAACCCCTGCCGCCAATGAGGGCGTGCTACCACGAGCAAAGTCGACAAGACGTTGCGCAACGATGGATACTAACCGCGCCACTCAACAACAACCAAGGTTACTATGATGCGTAAACCTTATCGATCGATTGTTCTCCTCGCATTGACGGCCACCATGCTGTTTGGGGAAATAAAGGCTGCGGAAAACTCGGTGCAAGTGGTCATGGCTCAGGCCCCGGATGTCAGCCTCACGCTATTCGGCGGGCTGAAAACCTATCCCCATTTCGTCGGTCATGTCGATTTCAACGCAAACGATACCAATCTCGATTTTTTACTCGATGAGAGCGGCGTTATCGATCATGACGATGTGACGGTTCGCAACGAATTTCGCTTAGGGCTTCGCGGCAAAGGGACTAACTGGACATTTTCTACCGTCTTGGAAGCGGACTTCGATCTCGATAAGAACAACACCGACCGCGGAGTGCGTTCCGATGTCGATCAACAAGACAACCTAAGCGACGACGATTTCAGTGCCGTCAGCGGCATGACTGGCGAAGATTTCGGCGTCGAGAAACTCGATTTCACCTATGATTTCACTGCCCACGGGACCCCCGTTACCCTTGCCACCGGTTGGAACACCAATTATCTCGATTTGGAAACCGGCAGTGTCCTGTACGGTGACGACCACCCTTACATTTCGTTGCGCGGGCAGATCGACGGCATCAAATGGCAGGCAATGACGTTATTTATCTTCGACGATGTTCGCCCCGGCATCGGCAGCGACTTGGACTGGCGCGCCTATACGTTGAAACTGACCGTGCCGACGGCGGGCATGAATATCACCCCCTTTTACGCATTCAGCGACAATAAAGCGCGAATGGCTGACGTGCATTATCTCGGTTTGCAAGCCTTCGGCGAACTGGCAATATTGGTCCCCCGAGCAGAGTTCGTCTATGCCTATGGCAATCAGGCGATTCGCACCACAGATCAAACGCTCGATGTACGTGCTTTTGCCGGATTTGCCGCAGTTGAGCTCAAATTCTCCGATGAACTGCGTCCCTATGTTGGCGGCTATTACATCAGCGGCGATAATGATGGCACCGACGGTACTATTCGCGCATTCAATCCGATTACTAACGCGTCCCGATATACTCCAACGTTTGGTATGGAAAATGCCTTGATTTATCGTTATGTCCCTGTCATTGGCTCGAACTTGTATAGCAATGCACCGGATATGTTGGGTACAACCGAAGGCTACGGGGGTGTTGGCAATGGATCGAAAGCCGATAGCCCGGGGATTTACAGCCTTGGTATTGGTGTCAAAGGACGGTGGCAGAACCTCAACTATCAGACTCAGTTCCAACAATTCTGGTTGGCCGCGACCGGGGGCATTCAACAAGCCTACGGCAAAGCCAAGATTAACCGGCGATTCGTTTGGGAATATGATTTGAATTTCACCTTCAATTTTTCCAAGAATTTCTCGCTGGGTAATACGGTCTCTTTGTTAGGTCCGGGCCCCGCGATCCAAGACATTCAAAACACCGAAACGGAGAACTTCGATCGGTTGGCGATTCTGGATACCGTGGAGATGATTTGGCGTTTTTGAACGCCACCGCTCGCTCGGATCAGACAGCATCCCGGTTTGAATTTTCATGGCCTTCCCCCCGTGGCTAAACCGGCAAATATTCATAAAAATTTTTCGCTATCATAATCGCGGTCGATCAATTGACTTTGAAAACTCGCGATATCCCTATTCTGCCGCGACTTTGGGATTCTTACCTGATCGACTGCATCTGTCGGCGCTGGAACATTGCGGACTGGCTCGCTGGCGGGTCGATGGTATCGGTGCCGGTCAAACTGGCAGCGCATACCCTCGATATC
>CAZWQC010000286.1:0-4204 GCA_964635785.1 uncultured Ectothiorhodospiraceae bacterium | reverse complement strand
GCCTTCAGTTCATTGCCGTTCGATCCGTTCTCACCGTATCTACTCGATGACCGGGATCTGCGGGTCACGCCAACGACGGCATTACCGGCTGCAACGAACCCAACCTTGACCAAGGATGCGGAATGGACCTATGCCTTGATGATGCATTTTTCAGATGGTTTGGGCGTGAACTGTGGTTTTTGCCATAATACCCGGCAGTTTCCTTCCTGGGAACAAAGTCCACCGCAACGCGTGACTGCATGGCACGCAATTCGGCATGTACGTAGTGCAAACAATGACTATATCGTACCGTTGACAGATATTTTGCCGGCTAACCGCAAAGGAGCCCAGGGCGATCCGCAAAAAATTAACTGTGCAACTTGTCACCAAGGCGTCAGCAAGCCGCTCTACGGTGCAAGTATGTTGCAAGACTATCCGTCGCTTGCGAAGTAGTTTGTTGGGATCTTGGCTTTGGTGCCTGCGTTCGCTAGCAAAGATCATAAAGGAGCAAAGTGGTATAGGGAGATGGTTTGATCGAAACCCGGGGGTTGTTCTGCCGCGCTAAGTTGAACGACCCGGAAGACTTCGAATGGATGGTTGCTGCGGTACGCTACCGATTGGCTTGGTAGTTTCCTTGACAGTGAGCTGGAGTGATGCTTGTATTCGATAACCGAGAAATAGCCCTAAGGGCTAACAATTGAGGAGTTGGCAATGGCTGAGAATCAATCCCTGTCCGGCTTGACGGAAGCGCAAGCGCAGGAATTTCATGGTTTGTTTATGAGCGCAATGGCGGCTTTCGTCATCGCTGTGGTGGTGGCGCATGTTTTGGTTTGGGCTTACCGTCCTTGGCTGTAACGATACTAATTTCATTTGATTGAGGGCTTTGTTATGTGGAAAACTTGGTTACTGTTCGATCCGCGCAGAGTTTTGACGACTTTGTTTGTTTTTCTAACTGTATTGGGTCTGCTGATTCACTTCATCGTGCTTAGCACCGAGCTGAATTGGTTGGATGATGGGATTCCGCCAGTCGTTGCTGGGGAATAAATTTTCCCTTGATGGTGGGGCGTAAATCAGGCAGATCCGCCGATTTACGCCTTCCTGTCGTGAGGCCAGTCAGAGCGAGCCTGGGGTGTCACAGCCCATTGTGCTTGCCAGTTACCATTAGGAGAAAGAAGAGATGCCAACCGGTGCCTTAACGAGCTACTTTGATGTGGCGGCATTGACATTTACTGCTTTTTGGCTTGTTTTTGCGTATTCGCTTTTTTATTTGCGTCGAGAAGATCGGCGCGAAGGTTACCCATTGGAAAGTGACATCGAAGAGGGGAATGTCGTTAACCCGGATGGGGGGTTGTTCAAATGGATTCCGGACCCAAAAGTGTTTTTGTTGCGAGATGGTCGCACGGTCACGGCGCCCAACTATGAGCGGGATGCGGCGGAGAGAAAGGTGTCGGTCAACTTGGAGCGCGCTTCTCGTGGTCCGGGGATGCCTTGGCAACCGACGGGTAACCCGTTGGAAAGTGGGGCGGGTCCCGCGGCATGGGCAATGCGAGATGATAACCCGGACAGAACGGTTGACGGCGAAATCAAAATCGTCCCGTTGAGGGCCGATAATGCGTTTTACATCGAACCGCGGGACATCGATCCGCGGGGGTTGGGCGTGGTTGCCACAGACGGCCAGATGGTGGGTAGTGTTCGCGATGTGTGGGTGGATCGTTCCGAAGACATGATTCGCTATTTGGAAGTGAGCGCCGGTGGCAAGATGGTTTTGTTGCCGATTACGATGGCGCAATTTCGCCAGATTGGAAGTAAACACGAAGTCTTCGTCGATTCGGTCACTGCAGAGCAGTTCCGAGCTGCACCTTCCCCGCGTGCGGGTAATAGCATAACGCTTCGCGAAGAAGACAAGATTTCCGCTTATTTCGGAGCGGGTCATTTGTATGCGACACCGGGCCGACTTTACTGGCTGTAGTAAAACTAAGGCAGTTGTCGCGTCGCTCGGAAAGGGGCTTTCAGGGGGGTGTATTCCTCCAGCAAGGGGCGCCTCGGTGGTGGGGTGCCCCAATGGACCAACGATCTACCAATCCCGGCACAAGGCGTCTCCCGCCGGATTAACATCAACTCTCGATTCAAAGTGGCTTTGGCTATCGCTGCGGCGATTGCCGCGTGTCGCTGGGCGCACTGGACGTTCCGGTGTGATGTTAGCTCGATGTTGCGACCTACGATCGATTTTCTTGTGTTGAATGGACGTTGCGTGGATCCTTTGCGGGCCGAGATGCAGACGAGCTGTACCGCGTTAGGCGCCGTCATCGTGCGTCGGAAAACAAGCCGCGAATAGTTGTTTCAATGCTTGCCAGTCCCGGATGTAGATTGCGGACAATAATATCGGTTTGGACTGTTGCCGGGTATGGATCTGAAAACCGACATGGATCCAATCGACGCCGACGATGTCGCCGAAGGGAATGCGTTGGTTGCCATGGAGTGGATTGAGATAGTCCAGGAGGAGAGTAGCGCTTGACCAGTGGAAAGTTGGCCGAGCACAGCCTGCCAATATCGCTTTCAGTGCGAACCCGAGGATCGTGACAATGCCAGCCGTCAGAAGCGTTGCAGCGACCAAGGCGGTAAGTTTACTGGCGAGGGCTGGGTAGACTGTCACTGCCAAGGCGATGAGTACCGCCGCGAAGCCACCGACGGTTGCACTGTTCCATGCAATCGACGCCTTATGATATGGGAAGACCGTGGGCGGATGGTTGGTATTGCCACAGTCATTGATCGTGAGCGGAGCGCGAAGGCTCGATCGAGGCAGCGTTGCATGGTCTGCGGTCGGTTCGTGTTTGGACGTCAACACCACGAGCTTATCCTGGAAAGTTCCGGTTCGAGTGATTGCGGTTGGCGGGATCGAAAAACCGTCAGCGAGGCACTGTAACAGAACCGATGAAAAGAACCTATGAAAGGGGGGGCAGGGATCGCCGGCGTTGGGGGTGCCAATCACAACACCGATCGCAGAGGTCAGTGTTCGACCAGCCTTCCGTGACGGGCCAATGGCTTGAGGCGATGTGTGGCGCGAATGGCGGCGATCGTGAACATGGACTTCGAGTCGGTTTGCCGTCAGAAGGCCCCCTTTGCCGTGTGGCCCAACAGCCGCGAGGAATTGGCCAGGATCCCTAAGGTATGCAGGATATGGATTGCTCCACCCATGGCGGGGCCCAAAATGCCGGTGGCACCCAGGGCCAAGCCGAGCAGGTCGGTACCGACGGCCAAGGCGTAATTCTGTTCGGCGGTGCGCACGGTCGCGCGGCTGAGTTCGTGTAAAGCGACGAGTTGGCGCAAGTCACTGTCGGCAAGCGCAATGTCGGCTACCTCGATGGCCACCTCGGTGCCACCAGCCCCCATGGCAATGCCGATATCCGCAGTGGATAGGGCGATGGCATCATTGATACCGTCGCCGACCATAACCACCGCACCGTATTGTGCTCCCGCAGGTGTTCGATCACTGCGGCCTTCTCGGCTGGCAGACACTGCGCGTAGCAGGCATCCAAGTCCAACTCCTGACAAAGAGCGTTAGCGACCGCGGTCTCATCCCCGGAGATCAGGCAGATATGCTGGACGCCCTGTTGACGCAAGCGGTCCAGTGTGGACGATACCCCAGGGCGCAGCTGGTGGCGAATACCCAAAAGCCCGATAACGGCCTGGTCCACGGCAACATAGATCGCCGTGAGGCCACGCTCGATGAGACGCTCGGCGGCACTGCGATAGGCCTGTGGCGCCAATCCTTCAGTTAGCATCAACCGGTGGTTGCCCAGACAAACGGTGTGTCCCGCCACGTTGGCCTTAAGACCATAGCCGAGCAGGTGTTCACTGTGATGGTGTTGATCGAGGGTAATTCCTTCTTTTTGCGCTGCCGCGAGGATGGCATGCGCAATGGCATGTGGATTGTGCAATTCGGCAGAGCCAGCCCAATAGAGCACTGCGCGAGGATCCTCGGCCACGATGTCGGCGAGTTCGGGTGTTTCGGTGGTGAGTGTGCCGGTTTTATCGAAGCACCAACAATCGATCTGAGCAACCCGTTCCAGATGCACGCCGCCTTTGATCAAGATCTGCCGGCGGGTGGCTTGATGGATGGCGGCGCTGACTGCCGTGGCCGCGGCCAAGATGGTCGAGCAGGGGCAGGACATGACCAGCATGACGGTAAACGCACGTTGGATACTGCCGGTCATCAATCCTGTCC
>CAZWQC010000285.1:0-4205 GCA_964635785.1 uncultured Ectothiorhodospiraceae bacterium | reverse complement strand
ACCGCCGCAATGTGATCCAAGCGGCAGCGCCTGGTGGCGAACAAGGGGATATCGCGATCACGGCACCCCAACTGGATATCAATGGGGTCTTGGCCGGGTTGTCCGCGCCGCTGGATGTGGGTGTCGATTTCGTTTCCGACCCCTGTATGGGTGATCTAGGCGCCGCGGATGCCGATCGGTTGGTCCGGATTACCCAGGGTGGTGTCGGACAAGGGGTGTTTGTTCCGCTTGATGTCGCCATGACGGGTGAACGCTTGGCGGTTTTGCTCGGGCACGGGGTGGACGATGGCTCTACCGGGCTGTTCGTCGGTCTCGAGCAAGCGGAGAACGCGCGGTTAGCCGGTCACTATCGCCTGGCCAAGCAAGGGTTTGAGCAGGCCCTCGTTCAAAGTAAGGCCGATCAGCATACGCCGGCTCAAATCCTTGCCCACCTTGGGCTTGGCCGCATCGCACAGTATTGGGGGCAAAACGAGCGCGCGCGGGGGCGGTTCGAAGCCGGCTTAGCGCTTGCGGCAGCGAACGTGCCACCGGGACTGATTGCGCTCAATGCGAACGCACTTGGGGTGTTGGCATTTCTCGAATACCGTTGGGATGCGGCCGAGGAATATTTTGCGCAGGCAATGCAAGCCGCGAGGCAGGCCGATGACCCTGAGCTCATGGCACAGATCGAACTCGATCGGGCACGGCTGGATTTCGACGATGTGGTGGCGCTCGACCGTTTGCTCGAAGCCTTCGCAAAAGCGCAGAAGACCTCGTCTGCGGTCAGTGTGCGGCTGCTGCTCGAGATCGGCCAGGAAGCGCAACGGCGGGGTCATCCGGCACTGGCCGAGCAGTGCTACGACGATGCTCGGCGCACCGTGGCCGCAATCCAGTCACCTCGTTTATACTCACTGGCGCTGGGACGTTGGGGGCAATGGCTTGCCGAGCAAGGGCAGTTCGAACCCGCTCAGCTTTTTTTGGGCAACGCACTGTTGTCGGCGCAACGGATCGACGCGGCGGACCTCGTGATGCATTGGTCTTGGCAGCTGGGTCAATTGAGTCAGAAGCAGGCAGACGACCCGAGTGCCATTGTGCACTACCGGCGCACGGTCGCCCAGCTACAGACGTTGAAGTCTGACTTGCCCTTGCGTCAAGCGGATGGTCAGTCCGTTTTTACCACGGTGTTAAATCCGATCTATCGCGAACTCGCGAATCTGTTGCTGCAACGAGCCGGTCGCGCAACCGCTCCACAAGAACGCCAGGCGTACTTGCGCGAAGCGAGGGATACGGTTGAGCGCATCAAAGTCACGGAGCTACAGGATTACTTCCAAGACGCCTGCCTGCAATCGCGCAGTGCGCAGATCGAAGCCCTGGCGCCTGGGACAGTCGTGCTATACCCGATTATCCTGGCAGACCGGTTGGTATTATTGCTGGAGCGCGATGGGACGTTGACCCAATCGGTAACGGACGTCACGCGCAATGAGCTTACCGGCACAGTGTCTCGTTTAGTACAGCGGTTGCGGCGACGGCAAGATTATGCAGAATTGGCCAAAACCGTGCATCGCTGGTTGATCGATCCCATTGTGCCGCAGTTGGGACGCAAGGGATCGTCCACTCTGGTGTTCGTTCCGGACGGTGTGTTGCGAAGTTTACCCATTGCGGCATTGTGGGACGGGAACACCTTTTTGGTCGAACGTGTGCCGATTGCGACGGCGCCAGGATTGACGTTGCTCGATCCGAACCCGATTCCAAAGCGCGGTTTGCGGGCCTTTTTGGCAGGGGTCGCGAAGCCTGGCGATGTCGTGTCGAACTTGCCAACCAACTTGCGCGAGAATCTGGCGCGCAGTATCGGTATTGTGCAACGAGGTGCTGGCGGTCAAGCGGTTGACATCAGTCGAATGCAACAAGCCTTGGCGCTACCGGGTGTCGAACAGGAAATTCAGCGCTTGGGTGAACTTCTGCCTGGTGATATCTTGTTGGATTCCGAATTTAAACGTCAGCGGTTTGTGCATGCACTGAACGAGCAAGACTACGGGATTATTCATATTGCCTCGCACGGCTACTTCGGCGGTATGCCCGAGACCAGTTTCATCTTGGCGCATGATGACCAGATTACCATGGATGATCTGGAAAACCTTTTGAAACCGAAACAGTGGGCCGCGCAACCGGTCGAATTACTGACGTTAAGCGCTTGCCAAACGGCGGAAGGGGATGATCGATCGCCTTTGGGGCTCACTGGTGTTGCCGTGAAATCCGGGGTTCGCAGTGCGCTGGGTTCCTTGTGGCCGGTCTCGGATGCGGCGACACTGGTTTTGCTGACCGAGTTCTATGATCAGTTGAGCCAATCGAGTCTGAGCAAAGCCCAGGCCCTGCAAGCCGCGCAACGGCAGTTGATCGGTGTAGAGCGATTCCAGCATCCATTTTTTTGGGCGCCGTTTATTTTAGTGGGCAATTGGTTGTAGGGGGTTAGGCTCGCTTGGGCACGAAAGATGCGGTGGTTTCTGTGTTATTTCCACTCGATTTTTCATTCCAAGCTCCGCCCCATCGTCCGCCAACCAACCGTTGTTGTGGATTGGTTCGCAACGGGGTTGAGCCATGGGATTTCATACCTTAGCCGGCTACTCTACCACACCCGTGGCTGAAAGCGCTCATCGTCGCGGATGATCAGTTATTCGTCGCTCTGAGCAATCACAAAAAAGCCTTGTCGATAGGCGTAGCCGGCAACATGATCGGGGATCACCATGGCGCTCACCGCACCCAAGACGCGGGTATCGGCATATTTCGGCGCCAGCCGTCCGAAATACGTTTGTGCAACTGATGGTCATCAAGAATCGTTGAGTACAGTGAGAAGTTAGATACCAGACGAATTCTTTATTGCCGGCGCAGGGTCTTTACGGCATTCGGACGCTCGGAAACCGGGCGAGTTTACTGCTGTTGATGGTGGGCCTGGTAGGATTCGAACCTACAACCAAAGGATTATGAGTCCTCTGCTCTAACCGTTGAGCTACAGGCCCGGTTGAAAAGGCAACTGGCCGATGGGGTTGTTATTCCGTGTCCAAGAACGTGCGTAGCACTTCGGAACGGGTGGGGTGGCGCAATTTGCGTAATGCTTTCGCTTCGATCTGGCGTATTCGTTCCCGGGTGACATCGAATTGTTTGCCAACCTCCTCCAGGGTATGGTCGGTGTTCATGTCGATCCCAAAACGCATGCGCAGAACCTTCGCTTCTCGCGGCGTGAGCGACGCCAGGACGTGACGGGTCGTTTCGCTCAAATTGGCGGTTGTGCTATGGTCGATGGGCGAAAGCACGTTAACGTCTTCGATAAAATCGCCAAGGTGGGAATCCTCGTCGTCGCCAATCGGGGTTTCCATGGAAATGGGTTCCTTGGAAATTTTCAGTACTTTGCGAACTTTGTCCTCCGGCATGTCCATGCGTTCGGCCAATTCTTCCGGTTGGGGATCGCGTCCCATTTCTTGCAGCATTTGACGCGAAATGCGATTGAGCTTGTTGATCGTTTCGATCATGTGGACCGGAATCCGGATCGTGCGCGCTTGGTCTGCAATCGAGCGGGTGATAGCTTGGCGAATCCACCAGGTTGCATAGGTGGAAAATTTATAGCCGCGGCGGTATTCAAACTTGTCGACGGCTTTCATCAGGCCGATGTTCCCCTCTTGAATGAGGTCCAAGAACTGAAGTCCGCGATTGGTGTACTTTTTGGCAATGGATATCACCAGCCGAAGGTTGGCTTCGACCATCTCTTTCTTTGCCCGACGCGCTTTTGCCTCACCGATTGACATGCGTCGGTTGATTTCCTTGATGTCGCCGACAGACAAGCCGGATGCCGCTTCGATGGCTAATAGTTTACGCTGAGCTTCCTGGACGGCATGCTGATTCTCAGCGAGCGAGTTGGCGTAGTTTCCGCCTTTGGCAATGATTTGAGCAATCCAATCGAGGTTGGCTTCGTTGTTCGGAAACGAATCCACGAAATCTTTGCGTGGCATCTTGGCTTGATTGACGGCAATATGCATGACGTCTCGCTCGACCTGGCGGATACGGTCAACCACGTCGCGTAACTCATTGATGAGTTGATCCGATAACCGTGACACTAATTTGAGCTGCATGAATTGTTGAGCGACGGCTTCGCGTGCTGCCGCGAAATCGCCTTCACCGGCGTTTTTGATCGCTTGGGCTTGGACATGTAGTTGGCGCAGGCGATCGAAGCGGCG
>CAZWQC010000284.1:2432-4219 GCA_964635785.1 uncultured Ectothiorhodospiraceae bacterium | reverse complement strand
GGGTCAAATTGCGCTATATTCACCAGGGTGGGCGGCAACCTCCGTTGTTTTTGATCCACGGCAATCAAACCGAGCAGCTGCCGGCGAATTACAAGCGTTATCTTGGCAATTTTTTGCGCGAAGCGTTGGCCGTCACCGGCACTCCGATTCACTTGGAATTCAAAACCACAACCAATCCTTTCGCCGGTCGGCGCAATGAGCTGACGCCACGACAACAACGTAAACGCCGCCGCTTGCTGCGGCACGTCAAGCGCTGATCGATTGCGTTCGCCGGTCGCGCTGGCCCTGCGGATGCCCACCGCAACGAGCAGAACAGTGCGCTACTGTCTGCTTCCGATAGCTCGGTCAGCGCGACCGCTCGCCGTTCCCGCAAACCTGTCGAGGGTTTGGGACCGAATCGGTACTTGACGAGATTTCTATGCGTACTCGAGCATGGCGTGATAGATTTCGTCCTTGAGTGCGGCCCGTTTGTGCTTGAGCGACTCCATGTGCTCATCGGTGGTCGGTGAATTGTTAGCCTCAAGATCCCGAATCGCCGCATCGACGTTGTCGTGTTCTTTGACCAGCAAGGCAAAGTCGATGTTGTCGTTCATCAATGAGACGATCTGATCCTTTTTGTCGGGAAATTCGACGAGAATGGCGTGTGATTCTCCGAGCATGGTTTCAACCTCTCGACATGTCGCATGTTTCGTTTTAAGCCAACCGCTATCAATCGTTTCATAAGTTCTTGCGCCCATTCCCCCGCACAGGAACGGACGCGGCAGAGTGTTCTGCCAAAGAATGTTGGAACGATGCATAACGCCGTTACAGTCGGATGTTCGTCATCTTTCTGCAATAAAAACCTTACCACAGCTTGAGTGATTGCCGAACGTTTCTTTTCGAGAATTTACCTGCTTGCCATCGACCTCGCAGCGATCGAGGTCTGGCTCAGCGCTGGTTGTTCTCCTTGGATTTGCAAAACCCGATCGCTTGCGCTACTGTCTGATGACTTGCCGGGGTGCAAGGCGGTACCGACCTTGCTGAGAACATACCCGTCGAACCTGATCCGGATCATGCCGGCGTAAGGGAGCGAGCCTGCGGTAGTTTTACCTCGCGTTGCCAACCTGCGCTGTGCCGGTCCGATCCTGCGATCTGACGCAATCCATGGAAATCAACCAATGCAGGTTTTTGTCAACGATGAATGTCTTCGCCTTGACCAAGGCAATATCCCACATTTGCTCCACTCGATCGGGGCGCAATCCGATCGGGTCGTGGTGGTCGTCAACGGCCAAGTCATTCCGCAAGAACAACGCCAAACGATCGTGTTGAACGAGCAGGATCGGGTCGACGTCTTTACCTTTGCGGGAGGCGGTTGATGGAAGACCGATACGATTCCTCGCCCTTGCGCCTGGGGCCGATTGAACTGCGCAATCGTCTCATCCTGGGGACCGGCAAGTTCGACAGTCAGGCGACGATGTTGGCCGCCATACAAGCAGCCGAGGTGGAACTCGTGACGGTGGCGCTACGTCGGTTCAATCCGGCTCAACCGCACGACGATTTGTTTGGGCCGCTGAGGGACTTGCCTGGGGTTGCGCTGATGCCGAACACATCCGGTGCCATGAATGCCGAGGAGGCCTACCGCGCCGCTTGTATTGCCCGGGAACTGTCCGGCAGCCGGTTGGTGAAATTGGAGATCCACCCCAATCCGCATCATCTTCTGCCCGATCCCGTGGAAACCTTCCGGGCCGCCGAACGTCGGGGTTTCATGGGAGGGCCGTCTCGATCCTCGGTCTCGCTCTCCGGGAGGC
>CAZWQC010000284.1:697-2422 GCA_964635785.1 uncultured Ectothiorhodospiraceae bacterium | reverse complement strand
CCGAACGTTTGGTCAAGGACGGTTTCTTTGTCATGCCGTATATGCCGGCGGACCCAGTACTCGCAAAACGCTTGGAAGACATTGGCTGTGTCTCGGTCATGCCCCTTGGTGCCCCCATCGGCAGCGGGCAAGGACTGACCACGCGGAATTTGTTGCGGATCATTATTCGCGACAGTCAAGTGCCGGTCATCGTCGATGCCGGCTTGCGAGCGCCGTCCGAGGCGATGGCCGCGATGGAAATGGGTTGTGCCGCCGTACTGGTCAATAGCGCCATTGCCGCAGCCGACCAACCCGTGGCCATGGCGGGTGCCTTTGCCGATGCGGTGCGAACCGGTCGCAACGCCTATCGTGCCGGATTGATGGCGCGTAGCGACGGTCAGGCGATCGCGAGCAGTCCACTGACATCGTTTTTACGTTAGGTGTTCCGATGAACCCAACGGTTGCCCAATTGCCTGATGCCATCGATCCGCGCCCGTGGCTGCACCGAGTTGAGCAGGCTAAACCGCATGATGTCGAAACAGCGCTTGCCGCGACAACGGTCGATGAAGCCCAGATGGCGGCGTTGCTCTCGCCAGCCGCGCTGCCGTGGCTGGAGACGATGGCGCAGCGAGCGCGCGGACTGACCCAGCGTCATTTTGGCCGAACCATACACCTGTACGCGCCTTTGTATCTATCCAGTTTTTGCAATAGTGGTTGTGTCTATTGCGGTTTCTCGGCAAGGCATAACGTCCCGCGGCACAAGCTCGATTTGCGGCAAACGGATGCGGAATTGGCGGCATTGAAGGCCAACGGTATCGAGGAAGTCTTACTTTTGACCGGGGAACGGACTCGGCTAGCGGATATCGACTATGTCTGTGCGCATACCGAGCGAGCTAGCCAGCGGATGCACCAGGTGACCGCTGAGGTGTTTCCCATGGAAATCGCCGAATATCAACGCTTGGCGGCCTGTGGCTGTGTTGGCATCAGTCTGTACCAAGAAACGTATGATCCCGTGGCGTACGCTCGCTATCATTTGTTCGGTAAAAAGCGGGATTATCAATCTCGCGTGGAGGGACCGGCGCGAGCTCTGGCAGGTGGCCTGCGGACGGTGGGATTAGGCGCGTTGCTTGGACTGGCCTTGCCGGCCTTCGATATGTTGGCCTTGTTCCGGCACGCGCGGTGGTTGCAAAAGCAGTTTTGGCAGGCCGGACTGAGCTTGTCCTTCCCGCGGATTCAACCGCAGACGGGCGATTTCATGGCGCCATACGCGGTCAGTGATCGGGAGTTGGCACAGATCATCTTTGCTTTCCGGATTGCGTTTCCGACCTTTCCGTTGGTGCTGTCCACACGCGAATGCGCCGCATTCCGCGATGGTATGGCAGGGCTTGGGATCAGTAAGATGTCCGTTGCGAGCAAGACCACGGTCGGTGGTTACTCCGTTGCTTCCAGCACCGCTACCGCGCAGTTTTCGACCAGTGACGATCGAGATGGGGTGACGTTTTGCGCTGCGCTGCGCGAGCGAGGGTTCGAACCGATCTTCAAAGACTGGGATCAGGTCTATCGGCAACCGCTGGTAACGCATGTGGGTGTGGAACGCGCAACGCCAGACGATAAACGAGCGAGGGCGGTGCGTTTCTCGCGCCCAGGGGCTGACGACGCGCCCCTGCCGAATTGACCATGCTGACCGCGACACAAATCAAACGTTACGCGCGGCAGATCGAGCTGCCGCAAATCGGCATGGCGGGG
>CAZWQC010000284.1:0-687 GCA_964635785.1 uncultured Ectothiorhodospiraceae bacterium | reverse complement strand
GGGCAGATGCGCTTAGCCGATTCGCGCATCTTGGTGATCGGTGCCGGCGGCCTCGGTGCGCCGGCGTGTCTTTATCTGGTGGGAGCCGGGGTAGGACGCTTGGGGATCATCGATGGGGATCGGATCAGTCTCAGTAATTTGCAACGGCAAGTCGTTTACCTGGAGAGCGATCTCGATCGGTACAAGGCCACGACGGCGAGGCGACATCTGCAACAGCGTAACAGTCTGGTGGAAATCGATGCCATGCCGTTTGCCCTGTCCGGCAGTAATGCCGAGGCGATCATCGGGCGCTTCGATTTCATCCTCGATGCCACAGACTCGCCCTCAACCAAGCTTCTGATTGCCGATGTTTGCCAACGACTGACCAAACCCTATGTACACGCGGGCGTGGTCGGTATCGCTGGTCAAGTCATGACCGTGATTCCTGGGAAAACCGCGTGTTACGCCTGTGTCTTCGGCGATATGGGTAGCGAGGAATGCAACCGAGGGATGACAGCTGCCGGGCCGGTGGGACCGTTGCCCGGCGTGTTGGGTGCGCTACAGGCACTTGAGGCGATTAAGTACTGCGTCGGTAGCGGGGATCTACTGACCGATCGCGTCTTGACCGTCGACGTATGGACGCATCGGTACCGAACGATTCCGGTGCAACGCCGCGCCGACTGCACGATCTGCGGTCATCACCCGACA
>CAZWQC010000283.1:0-4224 GCA_964635785.1 uncultured Ectothiorhodospiraceae bacterium | reverse complement strand
TGATTGCAACGCGCCTCCAGACGCGCCAATTCGTGCGCGGAGAATCCCGCCGCCAGGCGGGCTTCCCAATGCAAGGGACAGCGCCATTCACCAGGGAACTCGGTTTCCATCAGGTGTAAGTAGGTTGGTTCCGGGGCGAGTCCGCGTTGCTCGCAAAGATAGCGAAACCAGCGGTCCCCGCGTCGTACATGGCCGATCTCGTCGCGCAGGATGATGTCCAGCAAGTCTGCGGTGACGACGTCGCCGGCTGCGCGCAAACGTTTTTGGATATCTGGTGTGACATCCAAGCCCTTGGCCTCCAAGGTGCGTGGGATGAGGGCCATGCGCCGTAAACAATCATCGGCGGTGGCTTGGGCTCGTTCCCACAAGCCCGAGTGAACCGGAAAATCGCCGTATTGTTGCCCGTACTCCGCCAGCCGAGCATGCAGTAACCCGAAATGATAGGCCTCCTCGACCGCAACCGCGATCCAATCGGTGTAATAGTCGTGGGGCATGCCAGGAAATCGGTAGACCGCGTCCCAGGCTAGATTGATGGCGGCAAATTCGATGTGGGTGACGGCGTGGATCAATGCCACCCGCCCAGCGGTGCGGCTGACTTTGCGTCGTTTCAGTGCGCTGGGCAAAACGAAATCCAGGTAGGCTGGCCAACCAGCGTCAACTGACGGATTGGGTCGATGGTCGGTGGTTACGGCCAAGCGACCGGCGTGCCAGGCGGCGGCCGCCTCGTTGGTCCATGCGCATTTGCTGTCGGGCGTCGCGCATTGCAGGCAAGCCGCCGCCGTTTCGAACAAGCAGGTCATGTCGGCGACGGATGTTGTGTCGATCATCGTAAGCCCGTGGTCTGGTGCTTGACGCCCCGGGTCGGGCCGGATAGACAAGGCGTGGCCATGTTCACCTGTTCATACGGGAACGGGGAGTCGTTTCAGGATGTCCGTGACGACGATTTCCTCGGTGCGACCGCTAAAGCGAGCCTGGGGATCGAGTTTGATGCGGTGGGCAATGACCGGAACTGCGAGCTCCTGGACCAGTTCCGGGGTGACGAATTCCAACCCATCGAGCAACGCCAAGGCTTGGCTGGTTTTCATCAGGGTTAGCGAGGCCCGCGTGCTGGCACCCATCACGATACCCGACTCCTGCCGAGTCGCACCAACCAGATCGACGATGTACCGTTTGATCTCGTCACTGACCCGGATGGCTTTGGTTGCATCCCGTAGATGTTGGACAGCGGTATGGTCAGCGCATGGGCTGAGCTTGCCAAGCGGATGGCCGAACTGTTGCGCCGTGAGAATCTCGACTTCGTCCTCCGGTTTCAGGTAAGCCATGCGAAAGCGTAACGCGAACCGGTCCATCTCCGCTTCCGGTAGCGGGTAAGTGCCGTGCAGTTCGACTGGGTTCTGCGTGGCGACGACGAAAAAATGCTCCCCAAGCGAATAGCGTTCGCCGTCGACGCTGACCTGCCCCTCCGCCATGGCTTCAAGCAGGGCCGACTGGGTCCGCGGTGAAGCCCGGTTGATCTCGTCGGCAAGCAACACGTCGGTGAAAATCGGGCCGCGGTGAAATTGAAATTCGCCGCGCTCTTGGGCGTACACGGAGACACCGAGAATGTCCGCAGGGAGGAGGTCGGGTGTGAACTGAATGCGCTGAAAGGTGAGCGTCAGCGAGCGGGCGAACGCTTTGGCCAGCGTGGTTTTGCCGGTGCCCGGGAGATCTTCGAGCAAGACGTGACCGCCAGCCGCAAAAGCCGCGAGCAGCTTGCGAATGGTCGCCCGCTGACCGGTCAGCACCGCACTCAAGTTCTCCTCGAGACGGGCATAGATATCTTGGGGTGAGGGAGTGGACATGAAAGGGTGGCTGTTGCATCGATTGGATGCTGGGAGTTTGCCCGATTCCATCGGGTTTGGCTAGCCCCGTTGAGGTATTGCCAGCAGCGCTGAGTGTCTTGGCGTTGTCATGAAGGCTCGTTAGACTGATCCGGGATTTTTCCAACGAGACCAACCATGAAACAACATCCGACACACATTCCCGGAATTCCTCGAACGCCGTTTGGACGTTGGTTTTTCAAGCTGCGTTTGCGTGTCATCGTGAGCCTGATGAGCGGGGTGGTCCACCTGTTCGGGGCGCTGCTAGCCTTGCTGCAATGGCTGGTGATGCCGTTTGTGTTGCTGTTCAATCTTTTGGTTCTGCTGCCGCTCTTGCGTTGGCAACTGAAGTTGACGGCACGGCCCGAACTCGGTCTGATCGATGAAGCGGATGTGCCGAATTGGATTTGGCGTGAACTCGAGCGGGAGGTGGACGAGCTGGTGGCACTAAAGTTTCGCAAGTGCCGCTATGCAACGGCAAAGGAGATTGCACCGAATGGACAAATGGTGACGGTGAGTTTGGTGCATGACGATCTGGCCTTGGGCGTGGCGGTCAACGTGAACTACACCGCTGCGGGCGAGGTCGACGAGCGTCGGCTGCCGCCTTACTCGACCACGACCGAGTTCACCCTGCAATGCCGTGATGGGACGGTGGTGGATTTCGCCAGCAGTACAGTTAGGCAACCCCTGCCGCGGCATGGTCAACGCCGACGCATTGCCGTTCCGGATGCGGATATCCCCGCGTTGGTCGCGTTGGTGCGGCGTTACCGAGATCAAACCGGCTGTGTTTGCTCAAAACACCAGCTCGATCGACTGCAAAACGATTTGCTGGGTCTGCTGCAGGACGAATTCGAAAGCCTACTGCAAGACGGTGCACGCAGTGGCTTTTTGCGCGCGGATGGGGATCGGTTTCGGTTGACTTGGCGTGGTGCCGCCCAAGTCGTGCTTCGTACCGGTTGGCCAACCAGCGAGTGGATCGCAAGAGAAGAGCAACGGGCCACGACTGAGGTTTTGGTCGAACAAGGTGTCGATGTCGATGCGATCTGCTTTTCTGACGAAACCGAGGATAGCATTAAACCGTTGCCAGACCGGGTGGAAACGTTCGCGGCAGCGCTGGCGTTGGCAATGGATGGGGCGCGAGCCATCGAGCCAGATGTCGCCTTTGTTGGGATGGAGGCAGAGGTTGCAAGGGAGTCCTGCATGGCTGAGAGCGTGACCTTCGATTTCGAGAAGATCACGGATTGCCCAGCGCATCGCTCGCGTAAGATCGCGAGTTTTAGTTTAGTGGTGGACTGCGAACAGAGCACCCTGGAAACGATCGCGCCGGAGCGGATGATTTACAGCTATGAAGACTGGGAAGCGTATGGAACCGACGCCCGCCGTCCGTTACCGAAATCCGTGGCCGGGCTAGTGGACTTCGAAACGGCATGTTCGCGTATGCGGGATCACCTAGCCGAGGCTGGCTGGGATGCCTCGGTCGAGAAACTGATGCTGACGAACCATCGCAATCATCGTCTAGTTTGGGCGGCCGATGTTTGGCTCGCCAACGGCGAGGTCATCGAGTTGAAGCTGGATGCGATCAACGGCGAGTTTGCCTGAGTGGGTTGGCGGTCAGAACAAGCGTCGGTACCAGGGTCGTGCGAAACGGTTTTTGCACTCGGCATACTGTTCGGCGTAGTCCTTGGCTTGTGCCGCGACCTTTTGGGCAATGGCCAACAGTGCCGGTTTCTGTTTGTAGGAACCGCGGCGATAGCCGCGGTGGCCCTCGTGATAGGCCAGATAGAGCGAATAGGCATCGTCTACGGCGATGTCATGACGTTCGTGACTTAAATGGTTGTACCAGCCAATGAAATCGATGGCGTCGGCGAAATGGGTGCGGTGGGCCGAACGCCGGCCCGTGGCCTCTTTATAGTCCTGCCAACTGCCGTCCAAGGCTTGCGCATAGCCTTTGGCGCTGCTCGCTCGAGATCCAGGAAATATCAATAAGAAACGCCCTTGGCGTGGTGGTTTCGCGTTGTGGCGAAAACTCGATTCTTGCTTGATGAAGGCGAGCATGACGCCGATGGGGATATCCCAACGTTCTGACGCTTTTGCGGCCGCGCGTTGCCAGCTGGGTTTTTCGTCGAAAATGGCACAGGCGTCGGTCGGGGTTCGCGGAGGCGCGGTTGCGCAAGCGCAAAGAATCCCGGAGAGAATTAAAGCGATAATGGATCGTCGGGTCGTTTGGCGCGGGAGCCAGACCGATTTGCGTGATAAGTTGAGGTCGATGGATTTGGACTTCGCTTGGGGCATGGTCGTTATATCTCCCTCGGCAGTTGTGGCCCGACATCGAGCGGGTGGGCCGGTGGGCGCGGGTATCGCCGCG
>CAZWQC010000282.1:0-4258 GCA_964635785.1 uncultured Ectothiorhodospiraceae bacterium | reverse complement strand
CCGCCAACCCGGTCCGCCACTATTATCCTGATACGTATTGGAAAGAAACGTTATCGCATGAAAACGTCGAACTCGTGGTCGTGGTCGATGTCCTGCCGTCCGATACGGCGGCATATGCCGATGTGATTCTGCCCAACTCGACCTATTTGGAACGCGACGAACCCACACTGTACGGAAACGGCGTCAATCACGATCTCGCCCTCACAACACGTTACGCGGCAATTCCGCCGCTGTATGATACCGAAGAAACTGCCGATATTTTGCTAAAAATGACCGAGATCATCAGCGGGAATACGGATGGTTTCTTGACTTGGGTCGATACGTTGACTGGCCTGTCCAAAGACGCTGTGCTTCGCGAATTCGAAAAGACCCGACCGGTTTTCAGCAAAGGGGCATTCGCCAACGCGTGTCGTCGGGTCTCGTTTACCCAAACGGCAAACAAACTGGGCATTTCGGTCGAAGAACTCGACAAATCACTTCGTGAAAAAGGTGTTTTACTGGAAGCGGATAAACACGCAATACTGGATCACTGGAGCATGCCGCGGCACATGCCGGTACCGACCGAAAGTGGCCGCATCGAGTTCTTCAGTAGCCTGTTCTATGATCTGCGCAAAAGAGGGTTTACCGAAGACAATTTTCACGTGCTGGCGACCTATATCCCGGCGGAATGTCGCCCGGACAAACCCATGCACGTCCCGGTCGACAAGGATGAGTTCTATTTCACATATGGCAAGTCGCCGACCGTATCGCATGGTTCCACGAACAGCAATAATCCCGTGCTCGCCGCTATCAATACATTCAAAGATGATGTTTACAAGGGCGTCTGGATTCATCCGGATCGCGCAGGCGTATTGGGTCTTGAACAGAATGATCGGTTGATGCTCACCAACAAACGAACCGGCCAGCAAGCCACTGGGCGCGCCTATCTGACTCGCTTGGTGCATCGCGATGTGCTCTTCGTGTATTCCTCTTTCGGTGTCGAAAACAAAGCGCTGTCACGGACGGTTGGTGACGGAACGGCGACCAATAAGCTGATTCCACACGAAGTCGAACCGGTGGTGGCCGGGTTTCGTTCCCAGGAATTCACTGTTACCGTTGCTAAAATCAGCACTGATCAGGAGGTGCGAGCATGACGCATTACGCGATGGTCATCGACCTCAATACCTGTGTTGGCTGTAATGCCTGCATGGCTGCTTGTGCCATGGAAAACCAAACGCCGGTTTGGAAAAATACTTGGCGAACCTATGTTCACGATAAGGAAATCGGTCTTGGCGACGATGTGCATCGGCGCTTCTTTCCCCGGCTATGTAATCACTGCGATAACCCACCTTGTATGACGGTTTGCCCAACGAGCGCGACCTACAAGCTCGACAATGGGATTGTGATGGTTGATCAGGACCTGTGCATGGGTTGTCGAGCTTGTGCCATGGCCTGTCCTTACGATGCGCGGATCGAAGTGACCTATCGTGATGTTCGGCAGGGCAAAACATTTTACGGTAGCGATTTTCAACGGCGGCGTCCGTCCGTCGATAAATGTAGTTTCTGCGAACACCGAGTCGGCCAAGGAGAGGTACCGGCATGCGTTGAGACCTGTGTCGGTTCATCGCGGCGGTTCGGGGATCTCGATGATCACAATGATCCGATCGCTCAGATCGTTGCAAGTGGTGTCGCTAGACCGCTTCTGCCACATATCGGCACGCGGCCCAATGTTTACTACATCAACGATATGAAGTGGAGGGGATAAGCGATGGATGTCACCATGAGTTATGATACGCAAACGTGGTGGACTTGGTGGATCGCCGTATACCTCTATTTCGGTGGTCTTGGTGCCGCCACGCTTGTGGTTACCTTCTTGACGGATATGTACTGGAAACCCTACCGACAGCTCGTTGTGTGGGGCACGATTTCCGGTGTCGTGATGCTCGGTGCCGGGTCGGCATTGTTATTCGAGCATTTGCTCGACCATATCGCGGTGATCCATGTCCTCAATCCATTGGTGATTTTCAGCAAACCCGACGCTTGGATCGCTTGGGGCACCCAGTTCATCACGTGGATGATGATTTGGGGCGTTTTATACGCATTGCCGGCCGTGATGGATGCGACTACCGCGCATAGGATTCCTTTGTTAAAACGGGTATTGCAATGGTCTTTGGTGAAGGGACTAACCGCGTTTTCGCGGCGGTTTACCAAAACCATCGGTTGGCTTGCAACCATCAATGGCGTGGGTGTCGCTGTGTACACCGGCTTGCTGTTGCAATCTTTCCCCGCGGTGGCATTGTGGCATAATCCGGCCGTGCCGTTGCTGTTCACCGTATCCGCTTTTTCGACGGCACTCGCCTTTGTCTTGGTTTATCTTAATCTCTTCAACCGTCAAGAGGCTGATCATGATCTCCGGCAGTTCTACGAGCGCATCGATCTGATCCTGATCGCCACGGAACTTGTCATTTTGTTTGCCTTTTTCCAATACATGCTGGCTGGTTCCGAATCCGCAATGCATTCGGCGAAGTTGCTATGGACCGATCTCGGCTGGTTGATCGGATTCATCGGCTTTGGCCTGCTGGTACCGTTTTTCCTGGAACTCAAAGGCGTTATCCGGGGTTGGAATAGTCGTTGGCCGATCGTCTTTGCCTCTGTACTCGTGTTGATGGGCGGCTATCTACTGCGCCACTACTTTATGTATACGGGGGTCTATGCCCATCCTTGGTAGCTCATGGACCAGCGCGTACCAACGTTTTCATGCTTGGGTAAGCCGGAGCGGCTCGGGCCGAATGGCGTTGAGCAATGGGGGTAAGGGTGGGTTTTCCCGCCCATCCCTTTTGGTATTGACCGTGAGAAATCGCTGTTTTGACACGCTGTACTGGAGATGATTGGCGGTTGTTTGGCTGGCTCCTCGGAACCCCCGAGTCGGATTCGTTGGCCTATTTGCAGACACTCAAGTTCCATGATGCCTGGCTGGATTTTGCGATCAAGGATCTCGACCGCTATTCGTTGGCCGAATGGCAAGCCGAGCATACGCGCCTGTTTGTTACCGGGTATCCACGTACCCCGTGTCCGCCATTCGCCTCGGCGTATTTGGATGGGCAAATGGCGGGACCGGCTCGGGCAGACCTGGCTCGATTCTATGCGCAGTGCGGTTTGTGTGCGAGTTCAGCGCCGGCGGATTATTTGGGTAACCTCTTGATGTTTGCCGCCGATCAACTGGCGCAAGGTATTCCGAACCCCAATGTTTGGCATGCCGTTACGGTTGACTACATGAATTCGTGGATCCCACGGTTTTGTGATGACCTTGGTACGGCAGCCGAGATGTCATTGTATCGAGGTCTCGCACAAGCCCTTGCCGAGTGTTTTCCGCTGTGGTCAAGCTCACACGTGACACCGACACCCTAATCGCGGCAAGCTTGTGGGACGATTGCCAATCTCGAACCCAAGTGTTGGTTTTTTTCTGATGGGCTAACAGCAAGTTAGGTAGATTTTGTTCGATGACGCACACCGCAAACCGTGCCGCCGATTGGCAAATGGCGCAGATTGACCTCGACGATGAGGAAACGTTGCTGAGCACGATCGAATTTTGCTATCGTGAACTATTCGCTCGCCATTTCGCACAAGACCCGATGGCCAATCCCCAACTGGGTATTCGTATTCGGGCCTATCGACGCAGTGACGACTGGCGCGTTTTGCTGTTACTGACGCCATGGATGTTCGGCCGTTTGTTGCTGCCAGGCCAAGTGCCTACGATTGCGGTTCCCTACAGCTGGCAAGTCGAGCGAAGGCGCGATGCCGACTATGTTGTCCTTGGGCCAAGAGTTGATTTCAAGCTCCTCCAAACCAACCAAGTCGCCCATCTTGCTTATGATCGAGTGCTTGGCCATTACCTTTGTCAGCCACTGATACTCAATCTTGCCAGCTATCGGGACGCAGACGCGGTATTCGCTGCTTGGGACCAGGTCATCCAGACTCGCGACGAGAACATGGCTAGGTTCGCGCGGGAATGTCCTTGGCAAGCGGAGGTGTCACGACGAGAGCTGTTTTCCCGATGGCGTAGCAAATCGGTTGACTAATTTTTGCAAGCACGCCAAGCAGAAGGAATACGCTACGACGGGTCTGTCGGTTCCAGCGCCAGTGCGGGCGCGCGCGAAGCCAGGTCAACATTTCATTTAGAATCGGACGGACGATGAAGTAGGTGATCTCCAGAACGCACCGCCGTCGGTGCTGATGGCGCCGCCGTCGAAACGCGCCACCACCGTGCGTCGACCCAGGC
>CAZWQC010000281.1:0-4265 GCA_964635785.1 uncultured Ectothiorhodospiraceae bacterium | reverse complement strand
TTTGCGGTGACCTCCTCTCAGGTAACAAGTCCATGCCCATGTCGGGCACACTAGGGTGCGCACCGCGTACCGTTTGCCGGCGGGAAAAAGTCGCAAGTGTCCGCATGGCTGCACGATGTTTGGTATGCTATGCGTACCAGTACCCGACTGGAACTGAAGACCGTCGCCCATAAATGCCCGCCGGGTAGGCGTAAGGTGGCGGTGAAGGTGGTGGACATCTTTGGGAACGATACCATGACCATTGTAGAGATGGCGTTGTGAACCAGCCGATCTGTCGCATCATCGCCGGGCCGAATGGCGCGGGTAAGACAACACTTGCCTTGAGTTATTTAGCGGAGGTCGCGGATTGTCGAAACTTTGTCAACGTGGACATGATCGCAGCCGGATTGTCACCGTTGTCACCTGAGCGCGAGTAGTTGGCGGCCAGCCGCTTGTTCCTGCTATAGATTTAACAATACACAGCCGCACGTGAGAGCTTTGCCTTTGAAACCACGCTTTCGGGCAAGACCTATCTGCGTTTGATTCGCCGCCTGCTGGCCGAAGGTTGGCGTGCCGAGCTTTATTATCTTTGGCTGCCAAGCGTTGAGATGTCTATTGAGCGCGTGGCCGAACGCGTTTCGCATGGGGGTCACGATATTCCCCGCGAGGCCATCGTGAGGCGCTATCCTCGAAGCATCAACAATCTGCTAGATTATTATGCGCCCTTGTGTAGCGCCACGGTTTGCTTGGACAACTCTGGAGAAAACCCGGAAGTCATTTTTATTCAGGATGCCGAAGGGCGGAATATCGAGAATCCCTACTTGTTTGACCAATTGGTGAGCGTGAACCAATGACTGCATTACAACAACATTCCCGGCAGGTTCGTGAGTCATTGCGACGTGCGGTGAGCAAAGCCATGGAGACCAAACGGCGTCTTGGGCAATACGCCGTGATTTATCGGGACGGCAAACCGGTCCGCCTGAATCCCGAACACATCGGAAAGACGCAAGAGTCTTTAGCTATGGCCCTGCATCCCGACTTCCCGGATTCACCCCATGCTATTCTTGACCCTGAAATCCGCTGGTTCACGGCGCCTGCGCACGAAGCTTGAAGCGCGGAGGATGCGAATGACGTGGTGAGAACAGTTTGGAAGAACCGTCGGGCATTGCAGCAAATCGGTTGGCGGTTACTGGCGTTCAGTTTGCTGGGCACGGCAGCGGCCATGTTGGCGGTGCATTTTACGGCGCTCAAACAGGTTGACCACTGGACGCAGGACCTACGTATCGCCGCCGCGACCCCGACTCAGCCACAGCATCCAGCCATTGTGGTGTTGACTATCACCGAGGATACCTTAGCGCTTTGGCCCTATCGGTCCCCGATCAACCGTCATTTTCTCGCCGACTTGATCGATCACCTGAACACCAAAGGCGTCGCCGCGATCGGCATCGATGTCTTGTTCGATCGCGCGACGGATCCAGCCGCGGATGCGCATTTGCGGGAGCGTTTGTTGGCATCGCAGGTTCCGGTCGTTCTCGCCTATACCGTTAGCGAGCGATTGCGCCCGGCGCAACATGCTTTTTTGGATGAATTTACGCAGCCGTTTCGACGCGGACATGTCGATTTGTCAGCCGATGCCTACGAGACGGTCGTTCGCCGGTTTCCGCCACGCAGCCAGGACCGACAGGGTAAACACCTACTGAGTATGGCGGAACAATTGGCCATGGCTTATGGTGCAAACCTCCCGGATCGTTTGCCGGGGCGACTGTGTTACCGAGGGTTTGCGCCCGATCACCCGGCCGGCATGCGGGCCGCGTTCGCGCATTACCCGGCGCAGACGGCCGCTGTTTTGCCCAACGCATGGTTGGCCGATCGAATCGTGCTGATAGGTGCTGATTTACCCGAGGCGGGTCAGGATATCTTAAGGACACCTCTGGTGGCGTTGTATGGCGTCGAGCAGGGGGCTTTGCCGGGGGTAATGATTCATGCCCACGCGGTGGCGCAGTTGTTGGATGGACAACAGATCGGCGTTGTTTCGCTTTGGTTTGAGGGCGTCATCGTGGCTTTGTCCGCCATGCTAGGGAGTTTGATAGTGGCCATTTTCTATCGATGGTGGATCAGTCTTGGTATCGTCCTGGCCGTGGTTTTGGTCTACTGGTCGTTGGTATTTTATAGTTACCACCAATCGTATTTGCTAGTGCCGCTACTGGCGCCGACATTGGCGCTATGGCTGTCCGCGTGGTTCAGTGGAGTTGGCATGAGTCAGTGGGAACGGCGACAAAGGCGCTTGATCAAGCAGGCCTTTACCCATTATCTTGCGCCGACACTGGTCGATCAATTGTTACTTAATCCGAAGCAATTGCGCCTTGGCGGTGAGCGGCGGGAGATCAGCGTACTGTTCACGGATATCGCCGGTTTTACGACATTGTCAGAGGGCTTGCCGCCAGTCGAATTGGTGCAGGTGATGGGGCGATACCTGGAAGCCATGAGCGAGGTCATCCTGGCGCATGGCGGCACCATCGATAAATTTATTGGTGATGCCATCATGGTCTTATTCAATGCACCGCTGGAACAGGTTGACCATGCGGAGCGAGCGATTCGCTGTGCCCTCGCGCTGGATCACGCCAGCGAAAACCTACGTCGTGCCGGGTGTTTCCCGATTCCGTTAGGCCAAACCCGGATTGGCGTGCATACCGGTGATGCCGTGGTCGGTAATTTCGGTTCACGACAACGTTTCGACTATACCGCAATGGGTGATACTGTCAACACCGCGTCACGCTTGGAGGGCGCAAATCGCCATTTCGGTACGCGGGTGGTGATCAGTGAAGAAACTGCGGCGCGAGCACCGACATTCGCGCTGCGCCCGCTCGGTGAAGTCATTGTGAAAGGGAAGTCGCGACCGCTGGCGGTCGCGACTTGTTACGATCAAATGGACGAGGGGTTTCGTAACGCGTATCAGCAGGTCTATGAACAAATCAAAGAGCACAAACCATCGGCCAGGGCGGCACTCGAAGAACTGTACGCGCAGTACCCACACGATACGATCATTGCCTACTACCGGCAACGCCTACAAGCGGGCACGACCGGTGTGGTCAGCCGATTCGAGGGGAAATGAGCGACCCAAATCCTGTGGCGGGAGACAACGTAGTCAATGGGGTTGGTGCGGCCGCCAACGATGCTTGTCAAGATGTATCGACCAAAGTCAGTGATCACCCCCACCTGGGAAGGCTGGGACGGGGGGGACGCGCGACGAACAGGATTGCACCGATCAATAGAGCGAGACCAGCAGAGCCAAGGACTGACCGATACACCCATTTTCGATGAGCCAGGCCGCTTTGGTGGTGACGTTCATCGGTTCGGCGTCAACGGCGTAGTGCATAAATAAATACACAGTCCGAAAGTTCGGGCGACCAACCAGCAAATCCTCGGCCCCCAGCAACTCGGCGCTCGCCACGGATGCAACGTGAACACCAGCCGGCCAAGTCAACTCGGCGCGCGTTTGTTGCGTTGCATCGAACAGTGTTGCGGTGCTTCGTTGTTGGACGTCGGCCCGCCAGAAATAGGCCTGATCGGTAAATAAACAGCGATGTCCGTCACGGTCGATTGCAATCATTTCCGCCCCGGGTAATTGAGCACCATCGGTACCGCGCACGGCGCCGAGCAACTGAGTCTGGACTACGTTTCGGGATAGCAAACGTTGTATCACCGCAAGTGCACGCGGGTCTCCCTCGTTATCATGTGTCTCGAGTGTGCCTTGAAATGGTCCTTTGAGGTCGCGGGTGCTACCGTCGGCCGCGAGCAAGACGAGCGTTGCGTCGGCAGGCAAGGTCATCGCATCGTCGCCAGCAATCTCAGCACCGATGGCATAGGACGAGTTTTCCGCCGCGATGACGACGAAATCCATCGCGCTAGCCAATGAAGTGGATGCCAGTAGAACCGCAATCGGGACGTACAGTAATCGGATCAGCACTAACATGACAATGATTCCTGTTGATAGACGTTTAGGTTAGGTGGATTATTGAGGATCCCCACGCTTCAGCATAGGCACCCAGCCCGTGACGCGCAGGCGTTACACAACACGACAGTCTCTGCAGAGGTTAAGGCGAACTGGTCCGCCTTTCTACCACGAATGCACCGACAAAGCATCAATCCAGTCTTTAGTTTCTCACTTTGTGCTGGTCCGCTTCGCCTCGGGACGCTGCCGCGTTTGCGGGTGCAACGGGTTTGCGCGATTATACCTACAACCAATTCCCAATCAAAATAAACGGCGACCAATAAAACGGATGGGC
>CAZWQC010000280.1:0-4267 GCA_964635785.1 uncultured Ectothiorhodospiraceae bacterium | reverse complement strand
AAGCCAAAAACTACGCCGCGAAGTATCAGGCGCTCGGCCAGCCAATCCATCTTATCGGCGTGGAATTTAGCAAGGAACAGCGCCAGGTGGTGGGGTTTGCGGGAGAGACGCAGGTTCCGGGGTAACGTCAGCCGGGGATGGTATGCCTCGATGGCAAAGTGCTGATTAATCTCCAGCGCTTTTTTGTAACAGGACGTGATGGAGAATAAGGTGGGTGTCCTGCAGTGCATTTATCCTATTGATCGTGGTCATTATTGGCGCGAGATTGATTATAATCCGCGTCATCCATAAACACGATGAAATTCTAAGCGATATCCAACGGCGTTGGATATCGGCGGTACAAAACAGTCGCCTCGTATTGATGTTTTTCGGCCTAATCTTGATTTGGGGGGCTGAAATACAAAAACTCGCCCTGTCGCTAACCGCCTTCACCGTCGCCCTGGTGATCGCGAGTAAGGAGCTCATTCTCTGTTTGCCCGGTTCCTTCCTGCGGGTATGCGCGAACTCCTTTTCCGTTGGCGATTGGATTGAGATCGCGGGGATGCGTGGCGAGGTGATCGAACAAAGCCTACTTGCCACCACCATGCACGAACTGGAGGTGACTAGAACCAATTATGGGTTTACCGGTAAGACCATTGTCTTGCCGAATAGCCTGTTTCTCACCCATGCTGTGAAGCATCATAATTTTTTGAAAAACTATGTTTATCATAGCTTCAACATTATCACCGAGCCCAAGGTGAGTCCGTTCGCGGCCAAGACTTATATCCTGGGGCGTATCCAGGAATACACCCAATCCTTCGTGACCGTGGCGGAGCGCGACAATCGCTTGATTGAAAGGCGAATGCAGTTCGATCTCCCCAGTATCGAACCTTGGCTGCGTATCAGTACCACGGATTTTTCCAAGAACGTCGTGACCATTGTCTTGTTCTGTCCAGTGGCAGAGGCGGTCAACTTGGAGCAACGCATCACCGAGGATTATTTGGACTGGGTTTATCGCGAGACCAAGAGTGCCACCGATAAGAGCGCCACCGATAAAACTTAAATTCTATCGGTTGTTGTTTGTGGACGTTCAAAACGCGGTGCGCCCTGCTGACGAAAGAGCGCGGCATGAAACTGGTCGAATGGCGCCTCAGGCGCACGTTCGGTCATCTGGGTCTGAGTCCGCAGCGACCGATACCATCACAGCAAACAGACACAGGCCGTTTGCGACTGGTGAAAAGCCTTTTTAGAGTTCCAGACACCGAGTATGTGCTCAGAACACCGGCCTAGACTCCATTGACTTTTGTTACAATTAATACGTTCCACGAACGGTCGATTCCCACCGCCGTCGCGAGACAGTAGACCAGTCGTGACCCGATCTTCTCTCAAACATGAGGCGCTTTACCATGACGAGCCAAGCAAATCCAACCGTGGTGTCATTGACACCACCGCAGGCTTGGGAAACCCTGCAAAAAGACCCGCGTGCGGTGTTGATCGACATTCGTTCTACAATGGAGTATCTGTTTGTTGGTCACCCCAAGGGTGCCATTCACATTCCCTGGATTGACGAGCCAGACTGGGTGGAGAACCCCGACTTCATCAAGCAGGTTCGCGAGCTTGTTTTGGGTGGTGCCATCTGTGATACGGCGGCGGACTGTGTCCCCGTGGTCCTCATCTGCCGCAGCGGCAAGCGGTCGCTAACCGCCGGTCAGGCTCTGCTTGAGGCGGGTGTGAGCGGTGTCTATCACGTAAACGAAGGATTTGAAGGTGAGTTGGACGAGGACCACCACCGCAGCACCTTAGGGGGCTGGCGTTATCACGGCCTACCGTGGGAGCAGTGTTAAACACAAATGCTACAGCCTGGCGCCAGTCATCGTTTGGTAAACTCAGCTGATCGCAACCCCACGGCATTCTCAGGGCCGCCAGCGCAGCGCCAAGGTGATTTGTCGTCCCGGCAGTGGCGCGCTGTCTTTTTGAAACGCGAGGTGATTGCGGGCCAGGGCATCGGTGAGGTTTTCGCCTTTAAGTTGTACGGGCAGTTCGCCCAAGCGATCTCGGGCTTCCAGTTGAGGCTGGGGCTGACTCAGCCGTAGCCGTCGGTTGGTGGCTCATTGGTGGATTCGTGCCGACTGCGATCGACTCGCTCGTAGGCGAGACGACCGCCCCAGGTGGTTCTGGCATAACGCAAATAGCCGCTGGCTTTGTTTGGCATCATGCGCGGTAGGTTGCCACCGCCGTTGGCCATGCCTCGCAACGCTTCGAGTCGCACGCCAACCGACCATTCGCCGGCCTTGAGGATCTGGGTGTGCTCCTTGGCGAAGGCGAGGCCAAACACCCGCGCCGGAACCGAGGTGAGCTCCCAGACCGGTGTGCCGTGATAGGGATCCAATAGCGGCGTGCCGGTCTTGGTCATGCGCGGCGATTGGTAGAGATAGCGGAAAAAGTGGTAGAAAAAGCCCTCCATGCGCACTTGCCAGGGGCCTACCGCCGCGCTTGCGGCAAGGTCGAAGTTGAGCGAGCGTTCTTTGCCCAAGTCGCGGTTGCCGAGAACGTGTGCGATGTTATCGTATAGCGTAGTGTGCATCGTCAAGCGCTTTCGTGTGCAGAAGATGGGCTAACCTTCTTCGGTGTGGTCCCCGGGTCCTATCGCAACCAAGGCGATGACCAGTCCAACACCGCCCTGCCCACGCCATCGGTGTAGCAAGAGTCCGAACTGGTGGCCGAGCCAAGCTGTCCGGATGCCGCGTGGCGAGCTGCGCGGCACGAACCAGTACAGGCACCAGGGGGATCTTGTGATCGAAATGTGCTCGCCGACTTACGCGACAATGGCGTTGGGAGGAACGTGGCTGGATCGCGAGACGGCATGGCCTTGCGAGGTATCGCTGAATAGCATCGATGCCGGGACTGCGATTTTGGTTAGTCTTCTTGACCCTAATCTTCTGTTCGGTGCGCTTTTCGCGGATATGGGTCCGGATGAGCAAGCGCAACTTGGGAATATGCCAAACCATGTGCTCAAAGACATCCAACCCATCGTCGATGATGCACTGAACCGATGGACCGGTGTTGAACGAGCCCGAGATGGTGACGTTCGACATGTTCGGTCATCCGCGATAACGCGTTGGTTTGCGTCGATTGGCCAGCCGATCGCCAATATGACCCGTTGCGATCCTCCGCCTTGCAGGAGCGCCTCGTGTTAACTGTTGCGATTGTTGGCGATTTGGTGAGTCAATCGGGGCCCTCTCGCCTTTGGGGATAACTAAACGCAAGGTCGGAGGGCGCGTGTTCAGGTAAGAAGGACGGACAACCCGAACAGTGTGTGATCAGGCTTGGCTTTACGATGGGTATTTTGGAAAAGAGCCCGCGGTCATGGACCGCGGGAATGACCGCCATGCCTCAGAGGGGTAAGACATGGAAGATATTGGGCAAACACAACCTGCGTCGTACGGATGGCGTGATGAGCAGGAGCCCTTTGGCTAGTCGGAAATCACTCGCGTGGTGGCAGATCCGTTCTAGACCGCGACGGGCCGACCGTAGCGTAAGGCCCGCAGCTGTGCGCGTCGCTGGCGTACGGCGGTTTCTTGGCGAAACAATTCTCGCAGTAGCGTCAGGGTGTCATCGGACAGGGGGTATGCCGCACCCGCCTCATTGGCAGAGCGCTCATGGGTGAAAACACCGTTAGCCGAGGATGCAGTAAGCGGTAAGGGGGAGGACATAACGAAGCACCTTGGGTTATTGAATGGGAATGATTCGTATTATAGAAACTGCAATCGGCTTGTCAAGCCCAAGTGAGAATTATTTGCGAAGAAGGTCGAGCGGGTTTGTGCGACTTATCGCCCCTGCACCGTTGTGTTGGCTGCGCTGTGACGTTGCTGCGGTTGCCTCATCCTTGTTGGGCAGGTGTCGGTCGAGGCGGGTATCACAACCATGTCCAATCCACGTCCGTTTTTGAATGCTGGATAGAATGATGAAGAACCGTCAATCGAGTGCCAACCCCAGCTCGGCTTCGATCGATATCGCGGTCGCGCGTCTCCACCGAGGGGGTGTCATCGCTTATCCTACCGAGGGGGTGTACGGACTTGGCTGTCTGCCATTAAGAAAGGACGCGGTCTATCGCATTCTGAGCATGAAGCGACGGCCGATCGAGAAAGGTCTGATTTTGATTGCCGCTGATTTCGCCCAACTCGCACCGCATTTGTTGCCGCTTTCCACGGCTATGCGCGACCGGATCGCCGCGACCTGGCCGGGCCCCGTCACGTGGGTCTTGCCCGCAGCACCCAGCGTTCCGGTC
>CAZWQC010000279.1:0-4291 GCA_964635785.1 uncultured Ectothiorhodospiraceae bacterium | reverse complement strand
TCCGCGGCGGGTTTCGTCGATGGTTTTGAGAATCCGGTCTTCGTCGCCGACATAGCCGTCGGTTAGCAGAAAGGCGATGCGCAGCCGCCCTTCCTGCGCGGGCCCGGCGAGCGCTTCGATAATCCCGGCGCGCATTTCGGTACCGCCCCCACCGCGCAGTTGCTCGACGAAACGGACGGCGGCTTTGCGGTTGGCGTTGGTGTAAGGACGAGGGGCTGGCCACAGTGTGGCGGTGTCACCGGCGAATCGCACGACATTGAAAACATCTCCCGAACGCATGCCGTCGATGAGCCGATACATGGCTTCCTTGGATTTGTCGAGAGGAAACCCGTACATCGAACCGGAGGTGTCGAGGATAAAGATCAACTCGCGGGGTACCGTTGTGTCGCTGTCGACTTGCTGCGGCGGTTGCGCGATCAGGGTAAAAAAACCACCGCGGTCATCGTGGTGTGCAATCATGGCGAAAGCGACAGCATCGCCGGCGACTTCATAGCGCAAGACGAAGTCCTTATTGGGTATGCTGTCGGATGGGTGTAAACGAATCGTGCGACGACGATCATCGTGTTGGTCGGTGTCAATGGCGTGCGAAATGGAATGCAAGCCCTGGATGGGAACACCGGCATCGAGTTCGACTGTCACGGCAATGTCATGACCGCTGCGCTCGCCAGGCTTTAACACCGGCGGGGTGATGCGGGAGGCGTCGGGGACAGCATCGGTATCGGGGGCGAAACCGGTGCCAGCAGTTTGGTTTGGACTCGGTGTGCCGGGAATGTAGCGCGGTCCCACGACCATGGGAAAGACCAGTTCATACGCGCCATCGGCATATTCTAGGATGTCGACATAGCGGATTTTGATGCGAATATCATCGCCGGGGAGAATGTTCGCGACCGATTGGGTAAAAATGTTTGGCCGCTGTTGTTCCAATAAGGCGGTGCGTTGGCCTTTTTCCTTGGCTTGTTCGTAAATCTCCCGCGCTTGCTCGCGACGCTTGATCGATCCTTTGATGACGCGCTGACCGATTTGCATCTCCATGGCGTCGACGGCGGCTTGATGGGGTAGCGGGAAGGTATAGACGGCCTCGATCGGGGCCTTAAATGGATTGGTGTAATGCTGGATCACTTCCGTGCGGGCGACGAAGCCGGACACTTCGATGTGGACTTGCGTGTGGGATAGCGGCAACTCAAGGGGGTCTTGCGGTGCTTGGTCGTCGATCGCCAGCACGTGTAGACTACCGGAATCGATAGCGTTCGGTAGCCCGCCCGGGCGTTCGATGGCAGTGACGTTCATAGCAAGGCTTCCTAGCACGTGAAGTGAAACAAGGGATACAAACCAACGCTTGAGGTAAATGACGTTCATGCGACCTCCGGATACGGTCAGTTCAAGGGTGGCCGAGCAGCGTGCATTGAGCATAGCGCAATCGGATCGTCTGGCGGCCGATCTATTGTCCGCCAATTGTTGAGCCTTTGAAAGCGCCCGTTTGGGTTATTTGGGTGACCGGCATATCCTGGCCCGTTGATCGAGGTTTGCATGAGGTTTGGTTTTGGCTGTCCAATCCGAGGTTTGGTTCGGTGAGATTCGACCGATGCGTGAACAGGATGTTGCGACGGTGGCACACATCGAAGCGCAGGCGACGCCTTTCCCATGGACGTTGGGGATCTTTCTTGATTGTATGCGGGTCGGCTATCCGGCTTGGGTCTATCTCGAGCGGGCCAAGGTGTTGGGTTATTGTATGATCTCGACCAATGTCTACGAATGCCATTTACTCAATCTCTGTGTCGCGCCACGTGAGCAGGGTCGTGGTCTGGGGCGGCGGTTATTGCGGCATGCCGTCGCGGTCGTTGGCGACGGTGACTACGAACGCATGATTCTGGAAGTTCGGGCGAGTAATACCCGGGCGCTCAAGCTCTACCATGACGAGGGCTTTCGTCGCATTGGGGCGCGCAAGGGCTATTATCGTGGTGAGCGCGGTCGCGAAGATGCGCTGGTGCTGGCGTTGACACTGTCAAGATGATATCCTGTCGCCCGTGTGGTTGCAGATGAATTGGTTGAACCATGGATTTTCTGCCAAATTGCTCGAAGTCCCGGGTTGCGGTCGACAATTGCCGAGGTCTTTTGCCAGTTAAGGATCGCGTTGCGCGCGTTTTTGCCAAAATTCGTCCATGATCAAGTCGTAGCCAGGAGTCGTTTTGATGTCCACGAGTGATCAACGCTCTGACTTTCCGGTCGATGTGTGGTTGTCGCAGGAGGTTCCCGAACCAATTGATCCGATCGAGCATATTGACACCATCGTGTTGCCGCGGGCGCGAAGCGAGGCGGCGTCAGCGACGGATACACGATTGCTCGATTCGGTCGTGGTGCGCAAGCGTGCGAGTGGTCGGCAGAAAACCGTGAATTTGCAGCGGTGTGCTGACGCCGCTCGAGAACGGCAGCGAGCGCATCCGGCCGATGGGGTTGCGACGTCGGGTATCGCCGAGGAGGCGGCCTATTACCATGAGGTGGTGCGCCGAGGTCGGCGCAGCAAATACGCGATACGCGACGTGCTAGGTGCCGGCGGAGTAGGGATGGTTTTTGCTGCAACGGATTTGGACTTGTTGCGGCCCTCGGCACTGAAAACGCTATTGACGCAACACAAAACCAATCGCGACACTCTCAGTCGTTTTGTCACCGAGGCTAAAATCACGAGTTTTCTTGAACATCCGAGCATTATGCCGGTTCATGATCTCGGGTTTCTTCCCGACACGGGCTTGTTTTTCTCGATGAAGCTCATTCAGGGCGAGGCGCTCAATGAGATCATCGAACGGCTGGCATCCGGTGATCAACGGTATCGGACGAAATACACGACTTTTTACTTGCTCAGCATTTTTCGGCGGGTCTGCGATGCCATCGAATTCGCCCATGCGAATAGTATTTTGCACCTCGACATCAAGCCGCACAATATCATGGTGGGTGACTACGGCGAGGTGCTGCTGATGGATTGGGGGTTGGCGCGACTGTGTCCAGATTATCGACGCGAGCAAGATCCAATTAAGCAGCTGTTTTTCAATGACATCGTCGAGCAGGTTGCAGGTCGTGAGTATGGGATCGAAGGAACCCCGGCGTTCATGGCGCCGGAGCAGGCGGCTGCCGCGGCAGAGCGAATCGATCGGACGACAGATATTTTCTTGCTCGGTGCGACCTTGTACCATCTGTTTACCTGGTTGACGCCCTACGATGCACCATCGCTTGCCGCCGTGCTGGATATGGCGCGACAGCACGATTTGCGTTCGCCGCAGGCAAGGAGTCCGGGTCGGCAAATTCCCGAAGCGATTGCACGAATCATCATGAAGGCCATGGCCGCGGAACCTGTCGATCGTTATCAAACCGTGGCGGAGTTGAGCCGTGACGTTGACGATATCATCGCCGGGAAATGGACGGGGGAAACGAAGAAATGGTTTCCCGGTGGTAGCTATTTGATGCAAGAAGGGGAGACCGCGACCGAGGCCTATCTGATCATCCGTGGGTCTGTGCGAATCATAAAGCGCGGTACGGACGGCGGCTCGATCGAGTTACGGACCTGTCAGGCCGGTGAAATCATCGGCGAGATGGCATTGGTATCGGACGTACCCCGTTCGGCGTCGGCGCTTGCCGAGCGCGAGACGGAGGTCGCGGTATTGACGAAACCGATTCTGTTGGAACATCTGCGAAAACTGCCACCCTACATTGAAAAAATCGTCGCGACTCTGAGTGATCGGGTGCGGGGACTCAGCGGTTCGGTGAATCCGCGAATGAACTCCGATGCCACGGCACCGGTGCTCAAACAGCTGCGGTTGTTGTTGCAGGATCGAGCGGGCGGTGATGTCACACGAATGGTCGGGTCGCTGTCGGCCATTACGCGTGAGATTGCAAGCGATTTGGCATTGGGTCATGAAGAGGTGGCAAGGATTTTAGCGCGTGCCGTGATGGCCCGGGTCATCACGCTTGACAATGATCAGGTACGGGTTCGCAATGTGGGTCGTCTCATGGCGTACACGAACGCCGCTAGCTCCGTCGCGCCGGCGGACTTCCCCGGCGCAGACTGAGGTCGATTAGCGCAGCAGCGTGTTCAACCACGGCAGATGGGTGTGGAGGGTGGTCAAAATGCGCTCCAATGGTTTTTTCTTGGCCTGATAGCAGATTTTATACAGTTCAGCCCGGTCTTGGGCGGTGAGGAGATAGTCGTCGCTGGTGCAAATGTCGTCGACAAGTCCAAGGGCCTTGGCCCGCTCGCCGTACCAGTATTCGCCGGTGGCAACCTCGTCGATGGCGACCTGGG
>CAZWQC010000278.1:3035-4294 GCA_964635785.1 uncultured Ectothiorhodospiraceae bacterium | reverse complement strand
CGCGCGCCCGCCATTTACCCTGGCCGACGGTCGATGCCCGCACGGCAGCGGTACAAAGCGTTGCGGCCGCATTGGCCGGTGACCGGGTCGCCGTGTTGTTTGGGCGCGAACAGTTCGGGCTGACCAATGCCGAGTTGGATAGCTGCCACGCCCAGATTCGCATCCCGACCCATCCGGATTTCGCCTCGTTGAACCTCGCTGCTGCCGTGCAGATTCTGGCCTACGAGATACGCATGGCGAGTCTGGCTGCAGCGCCGAGTGAGCGTGCCGCAGGCAACGACGTTGGCGATGACGAACGTCCGGCCACGCAGGAGGCCTTGGAAGGTTTCTTTCAACATTTGGAATCTGCACTGATTACCTGGGACTTCCTCGATCCAAATAACCCTAAGCTCTTGCCGCGTCGCCTTCGTCGCCTGTATGCTCGCGCCGGACTGACGGCGACGGAAGTCAACATTCTGCGGGGCATACTTACCGCCGCCGAACAAGCGCGAAAGCGGAAGTAGAAGCAAACGAACGTCACGCGAAATCGTCGTTCGTTCCACGTGATATACCAATCGTTGCAAGCGTTTTCGTCGTTCCTCACTGATTCGCAAAGAAAGCAAGCGATGTAGCCCGAGGGCGCCGCGGCGCGGGGCTCTTTAAGGAACGATTTGACGACGGTATTGGTATCCCCCGATGCAACCCCCCCCGTGTAAGGGAAGGGTTGCCGGTGGATTCCTAAAAGTTGCACCGATTAATTCGGACATCATTCTTGCGAGGCTCACTTAAAGTCAATGTTCAACACGATTCGGGAAGATATTCGTTGCGTGTTCGAGCGGGATCCCGCCGCACGCCACTGGTTTGAGATCATGACCACCTATCCGGGAATTCATGCGCTAGTGGCGCACCGTATCAATCATCGCCTGTGGACTTACGGGTTGCGTTGGTTGGCACGGGTCGGTTCGAATGTCGCACGGTTAACGACCGGTATCGAAATCCACCCGGCCGCATGCATCGGTCGTCGCTGCTTTATCGATCATGGCATGGGCGTTGTGATCGGTGAGACCGCAGAGGTGGGCGACGACTGCACGCTCTATCACGGGGTGACGTTGGGTGGTACGAGCTGGGAAAGGGGTAAGCGCCATCCGAGTTTGGGCAATAATGTGGTGGTGGGTGCCGGGGCCAAAGTCCTAGGTCCGATTCGGATCGGCGATGGCGCGCGGATTGGCTCGAACGCGGTGGTGGTTAAGGACGTGCCCGCGGCAGCGACTGCGGTCGGC
>CAZWQC010000278.1:0-3025 GCA_964635785.1 uncultured Ectothiorhodospiraceae bacterium | reverse complement strand
AACGTCGACGCGACGAAATGGCCACGCGGATCGGTTTCGACGCCTACGGCGCCACCAAGGATATGCCCGACCCGGTCGCCAACGCCATCAACAGTATTTTGGAGCACTTGCATTTACTGGACGAGCGGGTGGACGAGACCTGCCATGAGTTGAAGAAACTTGGGGCGGCGGTCGACGATTCTCGCTTGCCGGAAATCGACCCGAAGCAGATCGAGGGATTTCCATTTGATGCGTCGGGTGTTGTCGAGCGAGAACACGAAGATGGGACGACGACAAATTAGTGGATGAACCCACTAGGTTATTGCTAGAATTGCGCAATCACAAATGTCTGGAGGAGCGAAATGAAGCTAACGACAAAAGGGCGCTATGCGGTAACCGCAATGCTCGATATTGCTTTGCACGATCATGCCGGCCCGGTGGCGTTGGCCGATATCTCGCGACGCCAGGGGATCTCGCTGTCCTATCTGGAACAATTGTTCTCGCGTTTGCGCCGACACAATTTGGTCTTGAGTACGCGCGGTCCGGGTGGAGGTTACACGTTGAGCTGTCCGGCGGGAAAAATCGCGGTTGGCGACGTGATCGAGGCGGTGGACGAACAAGTCGATGTGACCCGTTGTGGTGGTGTCGGTGATTGCCAATGTGAGCAGCCTTGCCTGACCCATGAGCTTTGGTTCGAGCTGAGCGAGCAGATTCGTGGATTTTTGCAGCGAATCACCCTCGCCGATCTCATGGCCCGTCACATCGTGCAAGATATTGCCTACCGCCAGGATCAGGGTGTACCACGAAGGCAGGTCGGCGACGCCCACCTGTCGCTCTAGACAACTTTTGTGCCATGAGTGGGGCCAAGAGCGCCTTGCGGCAACGCTTCCCATGGCCGGCGCTGGAAAATGCTTTCGACGCAAAAAGTCAATTTACTAGGTTTGACACAAGCGCAACTGTTGGAGTATTTCGCTGGCATCGGCGAAAGACCCTTTCGTGCCAAACAAGTGATGAAATGGATTCACCATCACGGGCTCGATGATTTTGAGGGCATGACGGATATCAGCAAAGCGCTTCGTGCGCGGTTGAACGAGACCGCGGAGATTCGCGGACCCAAGGTACAGGCCGTGCAAACGGCCAAGGATGGTACCCGCAAGTGGCTCCTGCAATTGGCGGACGGTAACGGTATCGAAACCGTGTACATTCCCGAAGCGGACCGCAATACATTGTGTGTGTCGACACAAGTGGGTTGTGCGCTCGACTGCGCGTTTTGCTCAACGGCTCGGCAAGGATTCAATCGAAATCTGACCGCAGCGGAAATCATCGGTCAGCTGTGGCAGGTCTCGCGGCAGCTCAGTTCCCCTGCTCCCGGCGAACGGGTGGTATCCAATGTCGTTCTCATGGGGATGGGCGAACCGCTATTGAATTTCGACAACAGTCTGGCGGCGATCGAGATCATGCTGGATGATTTGGGCTACGGTCTGAGTCGCCGCCGCGTCACCTTGAGTACGGCTGGCGTCGTCCCGGCGATGGATCGGCTGAAAGATCGTCTGCCCGTGGCACTTGCGGTTTCGCTACATGCACCCGACAATGCCTTGCGCGATCGGCTCGTGCCGTTGAATCGTAAATACCCGCTCGACGAGCTGATGGCGGCCTGTCGACGCTATTTGGCAGGCCAAGATATTCGTATGCGCATTACGTTCGAATACGTTATGCTTGCCGACGTCAATGACAGCGACAGCCATGCCCGAGCGTTAGGTCGATTGTTGCAAGGGATACCGAGCAAAATCAACCTGATTCCATTCAATCCGTTTCCTGGCGCTGGGTTTGCGCGTTCGCCAGCTGAGCGAATCGAGCAGTTCGCCGGGTTGCTTTTCCGGCAGGGCTATATCGCCATCACGCGGCGTCCGCGGGGCGAAGACATCGACGCGGCCTGTGGCCAATTGGTTGGGAAAGTGCGTGATCGCAGTCGGCGCCAAACCCGGGTTGCACAAGCACAAGGGTTGCCACCGGCGTGACCGGCAAGACCTCGGGTATCCATCTTTGCAAAACGTGTCGGCGCCTTGCGCTCTGGTGACAGGTCGAAGACGCGCGTTTCGCAAGCAAGGGGACTTCGGTTCCTTTGGCGGGAATCGATCAATATGGGCAGCAATGGGTACCATATCAATTAAGTAAAGGTTTTTGTAACAAAGTCTGCTGCGTCCCGGCCCCGGCCGGGCAGGGATATAAGAGCAAAGTCTGCTGCGTCCCGGCCCCGACGGGCAGGGACATAAGAACTCATGAAACGATTGATGCTTCAGTGAACCGAGTGACGGGTGCTATGTGTCGTAAAGGATACAGACTGGTGTTAAGCGTCTTGCTGCTCTCCGGCCTGAGTGGCTGCGTCCTTTTTCAGGATCGCGAGGCTATGCAGAAAAGGAAAGACGGCGCGCGGGCGAACGTTGCGTTGGCAATCGATGCCATGGAACGTGAGCAGTATGGCGAGGCCAACATCAAGCTGAAGAAAGCCGAGGAACTCGATCCGAAAATGGCGCAGGCGTACTGGGTGCACGGCGTATTGGACGAAAAGGTCGGGGATTACGACGCCGCTCGTACGCATTTTCTGAAAGCGCTCAAGCTTGATCCGCGCGATACGGACGCGTTGTTGAATTACGGTAATTTTTTGTGTCGGCGGAAAGAATTCGATGAGGCGGTGACTGTCTATGAGCGCGCTGCGAAAGATCCGTATGACCGCGCGCCGGGGGAAATGTATACCAACGCGGGTTTGTGCTTGGCCAACTGGGGTCAGCTCGAACGCGCCGAAACGTTTTTTCGGCGGGCTTTGGAGAAGAATCCAAAAGACGCGCGTGCCTTGTATTCGATGGCGGGGCTGACTTATGCGACAGGCGAGTTCATGCTGACCCGGGCGTTTTTGCAGCGTTATACCGAGGCGTATGGGCATATCGCCGAGACCCTGAAGTTGTGCGTGTTGGCGGAGCAGGCGCTTGGTGATGAAGCGGCGGCGGGGGATTGCCAAGAAGAACTCTTAGCAAAGTATCCAAACTCG
>CAZWQC010000277.1:0-4303 GCA_964635785.1 uncultured Ectothiorhodospiraceae bacterium | reverse complement strand
TGCCATCCGGACTCCATTTGGCGCCGGTATCGCGGCCGTCGTGGTGGGTCAGTTGGGTGAGGACCGCCGCTTCCGCAGGCGTACTGGTGGTTGCGCCCATCTCAACGCGGACGCTGGCCTTGTCATCGGCCTCGACAATCGGCCCGGGCAAGCGATGGCAATCATAGCAAACCGGAATACCGGCTAACGGCACGATGGCGCGGGTCGGCAGGGTCAGTCGTGGCGGGAAGGTGAAGGTTAAACCGTCGATATCGATACTGTACGCACTTTTGTGGATCAGCCCGGCCCAGTCGACTTCGTAATTGGCTCCATCGGGTCCATCCATGCCCACGCCGAACACTTGCTTAGCGCGATCGGAATCCTCGTTCAGGAGGACTTCGTCCGGACAGGTCTCGTTTTGTCGATAGCAACCGGCGACAGCAACGATGCTCGACGGATCGTCCACACCGGTCGGATCGTCTTGGACGACTTCGTCATACACGGTGGCTGTGTAGGGGTTCAAATTGGGATCGCGGCCAAACACATAATCCTGATCCTCGACGATGGTCCGATAGGCCTTGTTTAACGCCAGGGCCCGCTCGGGGGAGGGAAATAGGGCAACGGTGATGTCGTCTCTGAGTTCGGCCAGGCGAGCAGGGTCGATATTGCCCTGGTCGTCGAAGAACAAATTTTCGGATTCCGGATTATCGCGGAATTCGGATGCCGAGTGGTTGTACATCAAATAGTAGGCATATTCATAGTAAATCCCGGCCCCTTTCACTTCGCCCTTCGGTTCGTTCAGGCCAGCCAAGCCGCGTTGACTGAAGTGATACCAACCGCGTTGCGCAGTGTCGTCCTCGACTTTGCGGGCAAACGAGAAATTGGAATCGGTGGTCACACCCAGGCCGCCGTGGCAACCCATACAAGCCACCGTTTCTTCGACGGTTTGCGGGCGTAAATAACCATTACGATCTTCGATGAACGCTTGATACCGCCAACCTGTATCGCCGTTATTTACGCCGCGTTCGACATTGCCCACGTACACATCGGTTTCGTCCGGATTCTGTACGGCCTCCTCGGCTTCGTCAGCGCCGGCATCGCGAAGGTACGCGTAGCTGCGCCAGACTTCCTTTTTGCCGTAGCGGAATTCTTTCATTCGAGGGCTTAACTCGATGCCACCGTTGGCGGTGAGCCCGACATAGCGCAGTGATTGAACGAACTCGGTTCCTTCCGGGAACAGGCCGGCGGCAAGATGCACTTCGCCGGCCGCAAGTGCTGCTTTAGCGTCGCCGACGTAGCTCATGTTACGTCCGAGTAGCGGTTCCCAATCGAACGTGATCTTGTGCGCAGTACCGAACTCACCGTCTTTGTCCAAATCGACTTGGTAGCGATTCTCGTTGACAGGGTCAATGGCGATGTCACGTCGTTTGATCAGTGCCTCGACGATGGACAAATTGATTTGGTAGGTTTGCACATCGAACTGTCCGCCAAATTGTTGAAATACTGCGGGCAACCGGATCAAGGCGTCGTCGGTGTGGCCGTTGGTGGGCCAATAGGTCGTTGGAAACGGGAAAAACGCATAGGCCCGCCAACCGGTGTAATGGCCTTCGAGGTCGTGATCGAAACCCAAATCGTCGAAATTGAAATAGACATCGGGAATATAACCATCCCATTGGCCGTTACCGTTGTCATCCCAAGCCGTGGGAACAGTCGTGGTGAGTTGGGCTAACCAGGGTTGCCCGGATTGTGCGCGATAATTATCGACCGCAATATAGGCCAAGATAGCTGCATCGGATTGGGCGGCAATGCGCTCACTGCGATCTTCGAGGAGGTTGATCCAGGGATTTGTCAGCCCCGCATGAGTGAAGGCATATTCCTGTTGAAAATCATAGTCCATGGTAAAGTTCGGTGTCACCGATTCCATGTGGCAGGTATAACAGGGGTTGTAGACGCGTCCGTCGTCACCTTCGGTCTTGGTGTAGCACTGTGGCGAAACATAAGCGACAGCGTTTGCCGTGGCGACATTGCCGAAGTTCAGCGGCGTATCGCTGGTAAAACCCGCAAGACTCACGGTAACACGACTGGTCGGCGGGATGACGTACTCGGGATCGCTCTCACCGGGATCGTCAGCCGGCTGATCGTTCTCGTTCGGGTCGGTATCGTTGCTCGGTGGTGGCGAGTCGTCGTCGGTTGGATCGTCGTTCGGGGTATCGTCGCCCTGCGGCGTATCATGATCCGCTGTGTTATCGACGGGTGTTGGCGAATCGTCATCGTCACTACAGCCGGATACGGCAAAAAGCGCGCTGCAGACAGCGATGATGAAAAGATAGACCAATAGCTTGTTCATTTGACCTCCAAGAAAAGATGGGCTCTAAAAGAACAGTTATGAGACGAGTTTCCTCCCCGGATCGGCTACCTGGCGTGCGATACCGTGCGAGCATGAATGAAGTCGACCGATCATCGTTGCGGCGGAGTATAGGCTGAGCGCTTGAGCGACAGAAACGCGACAAAAACCCGATCCGGGGAATCGCGACTTAGATTATAGAAGCGAGGTGACGAATTGGTGGCAGGACGATGAATGCAAGACGATTGCGAAAAATTTTGCCGATGGGCGGGGTCGAAAGGCCAACCGGATCGCGGAGGTAAAGCTTACCCCCGCGGTCCGGTTGGTCGGCTTGGTTGAGCGAACAACAGCCTCGGCAGTACTAGGCGCTGATTACTCGACTACTGCCGGGAACGGACCAATGTAGCCCGTGTAAGCACGGCTCTCGCTTTCGTCCATGAGCTGATCGACATCCGACTCACCAAACGGATGCTGAATCACGCTCATGAGGTAACCCCAGCCGTTGATGTTCGGATAGTAGTAAGGTGAAGTGGTCTCCGAACCGTAAGGCGTGGTTTGAATACGGTCAAGGCCATGGTTTTCGACGTGGTAAGCCCAGATCACGTCGTTTTGGTGACCTGCCCCGGTATCCTCACCGATGATCAGCAGACGATGTTCCGGCATGAAGGTGATGTTGTCCGGCTCGGCGATGTGGTTCAAGTCACAGTCGTTTTTGTCGAACGGCGGATCGTAAAAATTGTCAACCGCTGCACCACGCTTTACTTTACGAGGTACGCCGGAAACCGCGCCGTAGACGGTGTGGGGCACGTACTCGGCATCCAGTGGCATGGCATAGACCGTACCACAGTAGTTCAAGGGCAGTCGAATGTCACCTTTACCATCGGACATGCCGTTACGAACCCGTGACATGGCTTGGTACAGCGTGTTGGTCATCGGGTCGTAGGTGATGCCTTCCATTTTTTCCCACTCGGTCGTCGCGCCGAGGTAGGCTGCGTAACGGCGGGTTTCCAGGCGAGACGCCGCTTGAGCCATACCGTCCTTTAATCGTAAGCATTCACCGTCTAAATCACGGTCGACACTCCAGGTATGTTCAGTGTATACATAACCATCCGGGCAAGTGGTGCCTTCTCCTTCCGCGAGTTCGATGACATCGAAGATATCGTACAAGTCGACCCCATTATCGATATGGGCGTGCACTTCGGCGTTGGTGGCGTGGCCGAGATCGATCCACGTCAGGTTGGCACTGCCGCCATTTTCCGTTCCCGTTTGATGCCACTTCGCGGCGTACAACGTCCCCGCGCTCAGATCCTGAGGCTCATCGGCGACAAAACGGAACAGGCCAACATAGCTACCATCATCGGAGATGTAAGCGGTGCGCTCGTCCGGCAGAACGTAGGCCAATTCGTGAGCGACGCGACCCATGCTGTAGTGCTTGGTGGCGACAACGTTGTCATAGTCGTTTACTTGGACTTCGACTTGCCAACCGTAGTCATACCAATTGATCGGTTCGAACATGGCATTCTGGGCGTCGCCTTCGGCGGTGTAATAAACCGAACCATTGTAGTAAGACGCCATGTTGGCGCTGCTGCCACCGTTGGACTGCCATCCGTTATAGCGGTTGGTGTCAGGGTCTACCAGCGAATACTCGGGCTCGTATTCTTCGGAGCCAAGGTGGGTGCCCCACGGCGTCACCGAGCCGGCACAGTGGATCCAACCGCCATTGAAATGGGAGAAATCAATATGGCGGGTACGTACCGGCGTGAGGTCACCCGTGGCGGTATCTTGGTTCATCTCTGTGACATACATGGTACCCACGTCGTAGTTCTCGAAGTGAGACACCATATACAGTTTGCCGTCGTCCTTGCCGATCAAAAGCGACGAGAAGTCGTTGTCGTTCGAGAAAATATCTGAGCCATCTTGGTCGGTCAGCGGTTCACCGTTGATATCGTGGAGGCGGCCAAACATGGTGGTGCCACCCGC
>CAZWQC010000276.1:0-4311 GCA_964635785.1 uncultured Ectothiorhodospiraceae bacterium | reverse complement strand
CGGGGGTGATTCCGACCAGTTGAGGATCTTCGGCGGCCATGTCGCATAGCCAATCGCCAAAGATCTTGGTGTAGCTTGGGCTGCTGCCGCCTTTCTTTTGCGCCAAGCCCTGGCCCGGATCGAATTTGCCGACACCATGGTATGTACACGGGTCTTGTTCCGCCGGCGCGTAACCTTTGCCTTTCTTGGTGATCACGTGGAGCAGGCGCGGACCTTCCATACGATTGAGGTTGTCCAGCGTGCGCACCAAACCAAGGACGTCATGCCCATCGATCGGACCGTAGTAATTAAATCCCATTTCTTCGAACAAGGAGCTCGGCGAAACCATGCCTTTCATGTGCGCTTCGGCCCGGCGCGCAAGCTCCATGACGGGTGGCAGGTTTTTCAGAACCTGTTTGCCACCATCGCGCATGTTGGTGTAGAGCCGGCCGGAGAACAAGCGAGTCAGATGCTTGTTTAGCGCGCCAACATTGGGGGAGATCGACATTTCGTTGTCGTTGAGAATCACCAAGACATCGGCTTTGATGTCGCCAGCGTGATTCAATGCTTCGAATGCCATTCCGGCAGTCATGGCGCCATCACCGATCACCGCCACGCAGCGGTGGATTTGCCGCTGCAAATGTCCGGCAACTGCCATCCCGGTTGCGGCGCCGATCGATGTGCTGGAGTGGCCGACCCCAAAGGTATCGTAGGGGCTTTCCACGCGCCGCGGAAAACCCGATAAGCCGCCTTTCTGCCGCAAGGTCGGCATCGCCCGACGTCGACCGGTGAGGATTTTGTGCGGATAGGCTTGATGACCGACGTCCCAAACAATGCGATCCTCTGGTGTGTCCAAAACGTAGTGCAAGGCGATGGTTAGCTCGACAGCTCCAAGACTGGCCGCGAAGTGGCCACCGGTATTGGCGACCGAGTGAACCAGAAACTCACGCAACTCCTTGGCCAGTATGGGTAACCGACTTTCCGGCAGGGCGCGCAAATCGGCCGGGGACTCGATGAGGTTGAGCAAAGGGTAATCGGCATGCATGACGAAACTCTTTTGGCGTAGTGTTATGGATTGAACCTTCGCGCGTCCGCGGTGCGCGCGACCGGGCTGGCTAGCGGGGACATTCTCACGGAGTGGTGCGGTTTCGTGATCTGCCGTTGTAGCGGCCAACGGTAGATCATTGTAGTCGGTCGACGACGAAGCCGGCGAGCGCGCCCAGCAAACTGACGTCTCCCGGGAGTTTTTCGAGTGTGGCAAGGGCGTCGTCATGGAAGGCTTTGGCGGCGTCTTTGGCGGCCGACATGCCGATGATGGACGGATAGGTCGGTTTACCCCGAGCTTGATCGGCGCCTTGGGCCTTTCCTAGCGTTGCGGTATCGCCCTCGACGTCGAGGATGTCGTCGCGGATTTGAAACGCAAGCCCCAGGCACTTGGCGTAGTGATCCAAGCGTTCGTGGACCGGGTCGGTAATGTTTTCGGCACTAAAGGCACCGAGTAACACGCTGGCTCGGATCAATGCGCCGGTTTTATGTATGTGCATGTCTTCGAGTTCGGCCAAGGTCAAGCTTTTGCCAACTGCGGCCAAGTCGATGGCTTGCCCGCCCGCCATGCCACGCGAACCGGCTGCATTGGCCAGGGTTTCGATCATGCGGATCCGAGCCGAGGGACTTGCGCACATGCTCGGGTCATTGGCGAGCACGTGGAATGCCAGCGACTGCAATGCATCGCCGACCAACAGTGCGGTGGCCTCATCGAATGCCCGATGACAGGTCGGTTGGCCACGGCGTAGGTCGTCGTCATCCATGCAGGGGAGGTCGTCGTGAACGAGTGAATAGGCGTGAATGAATTCGACGGCACAGGCCGGACCATCGAGTTCGGCGATGTCGACACCGAGTGCACGGCCGGTGGCATAGACTAATATCGGCCGAAACCGCTTGCCACCACCGAGGCTTGCGTAGCGCATGGCTTCATGAAGACGGGTCGGATGAATCGTTGCCGATGGCAGTCGATGTTCCAGTGCGGTTTCCGCCCGTGCACGCAGTTGCTGCATGTCCTCGTGAATATCAACGATCATCGATGACCTCGTTTTCGGCTGCAAGAAAGGGTTTTGTCTGGTGGTTCTCGGATAAAATGTGTACGCGTTGCTCGGCCTTTTCCAAGGCTGCTTGACAGGCTCGGGTCAGGGCGATGCCTCGCTCGAATTCGTTCAGAGCCATTTCAAGCGAACCGTCGCCGTTCTCCAGCCGCGCGACCAACGCCTCGAGTTCGGCCAGACCCCGTTCGAAATCGAACGCTTCCTCCGTGTCTTGCGCCATGATCGAAGCCCTCCCAAAAAATCGGATAAACTACCGCACCTGCTTGGGGAGGTCAATTTTCCACTCAAGGTGATACCCATTGGGCTGCCGAAGTTGTGGCGTGGGCTGTACAGCGGCAGCATGACCGTATAAAAAGAGGGACAAAACAGCCCGATCAACGAACGCAGATGCAACGATTGATATTCTAAGCTGGCCTGCATCCGTTCTGGGTGTATCGACCAATGAATGAGGCCCAGCTTCGCGATGGCTCTCATCACGAAAATGATGGGTCGTCCCCGTCGGGGGGAGCCGCTTTGTCTCTTAACTTGTTGTTCGGTGATGGCCCACCAACAACAGGGTGCCATTAGCCTGACAGGAGAACTTGATGCGTTATATCAGTACCCGTGGAGGCATCGAGCCTATCGGTTTCGCCCACGCCGTGCTCATGGGATTGAGCGATGACGGGGGGCTGTTACTGCCGGAAACCATACCACAGATCGATACGGCAACGTTGCGACGTTTTAGCCAGTTATCGTTTCAAGAGTTGGCCGTCGAAGTGATGTTGCCCTATGTCGAAGGGGACTTGACGACAGAGGAACTCACCGCGCTGGTGTGGCGATCCTACGCCGGCTTTGCGGATGCGGCGGTAACCCCGCTTGTGCACGTTGGTAAACGGCCTGTCGTGGAGCTATTTCACGGTCCGACCGCCGCATTCAAAGACGTCGCCTTGCAGTTTCTCGGCAATCTGTTTGAATGGCTGCTGGAGCGCGATGGCGGCCGCTTGAATATCCTCGGGGCGACCTCTGGCGATACCGGGTCGGCGGCGATTTACGGTGTGCGTGGCAAGTCACGTATGCAGATATTCATCCTGCACCCGGCGGGTCGGGTCTCGCCGATACAGGAACGGCAGATGACCACGGTACTCGACGAGAACGTGCACAATGTCGCCATCGAGGGCAGTTTCGACGATGGCCAGCGTATCGTAAAAACCTTGTTCGGGGATCTCGAATTCAAGCACGCCCATCAACTCGGTGCGGTGAATTCGATTAACTGGACCCGGATCCTGGCGCAAATGGTGTACTACTTCTACGCGTGGGGGAAGGAAAGCGGCGATCCGGCACGACCGGTGAGCTTCGCGGTGCCGACGGGGAACTTCGGCGACATCTTCGCCGGCTACGTGGCCAAACGGATGGGTTTGCCTATCGACCGGTTGATTCTGGCGACCAATCGCAATGATATTCTGGCGCGGTTCATGAATACCGGGGTTTATGCGTTCGGCGACGTTTATGCGACCTTGAGTCCGTCGATGGATATCCAAGTCGCATCGAACTTCGAGCGTTACTTGTATTGCCTTTTGGGCGAATCAGCGCCGGCGCTCAACGAGCAATTGGTGACGTTGCGAGAACATGGCCGGGTGGTGGTGACGGCCGACCAGTTGCGCGCCGTCGGTGATGATTTCCTTGCCCGTGCGGCGACCGACGAGGATACTCTGCATGCGATCAAGGCCTGTTACGAAACCTGGGGTTACATTCTCGATCCGCATACGGCCGTCGCGATGCATGTCGCGCAAGACGAACCCGATGCGATTTGTCTGGCGACGGCCCACCCGGCAAAATTCCCGGATGCCGTTTGCCGTGCCATTGGCTTTGAAGCATCGCCGCCGCCTTCGTTGCAGGGGCTTTTGGAAAAACCGACCCGCTGCGTTACCCTGCCTGCCGAACCGGATGCGGTCAAACAGTACATCGTGGCGGCATTGAGCTAACGCGTTAGGGATGTCATGAGCAATACAGTCAAAATCCTGGATACCACCCTGCGGGATGGCGAACAAACCCAAGGTGTCTCGTTTTCGCCCGGGGAGAAACTCAGCATCGCGCAAGCGCTGTTGCAGCAGCTCAAAGTCGACCGGATCGAGATCGCCTCGGCGCGGGTTTCCTCGGGCGAGCAAGGTGCGGTGGCAAATATTGTCGAGTGGGCTAGCGACCACGGCTATGTCGATCGAGTCGAGGTGCTCGGTTTCGTCGATGGCGGGCGCAG
>CAZWQC010000275.1:0-4344 GCA_964635785.1 uncultured Ectothiorhodospiraceae bacterium | reverse complement strand
GCGCACGCTCGCATTGCGGATTACCGCTCCGCTTTCGATGATGGCATTTTCGAGCCCGATGGGATCCGGATCGTCGGTGGCGGGCTCGGCGGCGGGCGGGTGGCAAGCCATGGCGACCATCGCATCGCGATGGCGATGGCGATGGCGGGTTTGTGTGCCCGGCAACCGATCCTCATTGAGGATTGCGCCAATGTTGCGACGTCGTTTCCGGGATTCGTCAGTCTGGCCCGTCAGGCTGGCCTTGCGATCGAAGAAGTCAAGCCAACGTGAGCGCAATAATTCCGGTGGTTACCATCGATGGTCCGGCGGGATCGGGCAAGGGGACCATCAGTACATTGCTGGCCGCTCGCCTTGGCTGGCATTTGCTTGACAGCGGCGCGTTGTATCGTTTGGTTGCGTTGCACGTGCTGGAGTCGGGGGGCGGCATCGATGACCCTGTGCTGATCGCACAAGCGGCAGGGCGCATGAGGATGGGATTTCAGCTGATCGATAACGTCAACCGCGTGTTCTTGGAGCATCGTGAGGTCACCATGGCGATTCGTTCAGAAAAGATCAGTGCCCTGACCTCGAAAGTCGCTGCGATTCCCGAGGTCAGGGCGGTCTTGCTCGAACAGCAACGGGCCTTACGCCAAGCGCCGGGGTTGGTGGCCGATGGTAGAGATATGGGAACGGTCGTGTTCCCCGATGCACGGCTTAAGATCTATCTCACCGCGAGTTTGGCCGAACGTGCGCGCAGGCGATATAAACAGTTGCTGGATCAGGAAGTTGATGCTAACTTCGATAGCTTGCTCGCTGATCTGGCGCAGCGTGATGAGCGCGACGCCGAGCGTGCGGTATCCCCGCTCAAACCCGCTGCCGATGCAGTTGTCGTCGATTCCTCTGAGCTTTCGATCGAGGCGGTCGTCGACCGGCTGTGGGAACTTGCTGCTCCGTTGCGAGTTTGATGTTCATGGTCCCGAGTTTCGGGTAATTTCACTACAACCGGTCGGTGCTGCTCGTCGCCGGTCGCTAAACCAAATGGACCCAGCAACCCAATGACTGAAAGCTTCGCGGAACTCTTCGAAGAGAGTCTGGCGCAAACTGAAATGAAGCCAGGTTCCATCCTAAACGCCACGGTCATCCAGGTACGTGACGATTTCGTGATGGTGAATGCCGGGCTGAAATCCGAAGGTCGGATTCCGATCGACCAATTCATGGGCGAGGACAACAAGCTCGATGAAATCAACGTGGGTGACGTGGTCGAAGTCGCTCTCGATACGGTCGAGGACGGCTTCGGTGAAACCCTGTTGTCCCGAGAGAAAGCCAAACGTATTCGCGCGTGGGAGCGCTTGGAATCGGCATCGGAAGCCGATGAAACCGTGCGTGGCTTCATCACCGGTAAGGTCAAGGGAGGCTTTACGGTGGATCTAAACGATATTCGTGCCTTTTTGCCGGGTTCCTTGGTGGATGTCCGGCCGGTGCGCGACACGGCTTACCTTGAAGGGAAAGAGTTGGACTTCAAGGTGATCAAGCTCGACCGTCGGCGCAATAACGTCGTCGTCTCCCGGCGCGCGGTGGTCGAATCCGAATACAGTGCCGAACGCGAAGCGTTGTTGGAGAAGCTGCAAGAAGGGATGGTACTCACCGGTATCGTGAAGAACCTGACGGATTACGGGGCGTTTCTGGATTTGGGCGGTATCGATGGCTTGTTGCACATTACCGATATGGCCTGGAAGCGGGTCAAGCATCCGTCCGAAGTGGTGGCGATCGGTGACGAGATCACCGTCAAAGTGCTCAAGTTCGATCGTGAGCGTAATCGCGTCTCGCTCGGACTGAAGCAGCTCGGCGAGGATCCTTGGGTCAATATTTCGCGGCGCTACCCGGAAGGTACGCGGGTATTCGGAAAAGTCACCAATATCACCGATTACGGTTGCTTTGTCGAGGTCGAGGAAGGCGTCGAAGGTTTGGTGCACGTCTCGGAAATGGATTGGACCAACAAAAACGTCAATCCGAACAAAGTGGTGCAGATCGGCGACGAAGCCGAAGTCATGATTTTGGATATCGACGAGGAACGGCGTCGTATTTCGTTGGGTATGAAGCAATGTCGACCCAATCCCTGGGAGGAATTTGCCAACAACTTTAACAAAGGTGATCGTGTCGCCGGACGGATCAAGTCGATTACCGACTTTGGCATTTTTGTCGGGTTGGACGGAGGTATCGACGGTCTGGTGCACCTGTCCGATATTTCCTGGAATACCGGCGGCGAAGACGCCATCCGCAGTTATAAGAAAGGCGAAGAGATCGAAGCCGTCGTGTTGTCGGTGGATCCGGAGCGGGAGCGCATTTCGCTCGGCATTAAACAGCTCGATAAAGATCCCTTCTCCAATTTCTTGGCGGAGTATCCCAAGGGCGCCATCATCAGCGGGACCGTCAAAGAGGTGGATGCCAAAGGTGCTACGATCGAATTGGCGGAGTCCGTCGAGGGAATTCTGCGTGCCTCGGAGTTGTCGCGCGAGCGGGTCGAGGACGCGCGCTCGGTGTTGAGTGTCGGCGATGTGGTCGAAGCGAAGTTTACCGGCGTGGACAAGAAAAATCGGATCATTACCCTGTCCATCAAAGCCAAGGACGCTCAGGAAGAGAAAGAAACGTTGGAGGAATATACCAATGTCGGTGGCGCCACGACTTCCCTCGGCGATTTTCTGAAAGAGCAAATGAGCGAAGAGGAAGGCTAAGCAAAGGGTCGGGGATCGATGTTTGGTTCGTTTTTGCGGGTTAGGGGATGACAAGCCGAAGCGGGCCATCGGCTGGGAAGGCGATGTCGGTCGGTCGTGTTGCGATCGGAGCAAACAATCCCGGACTGGGTTCCCTGACGGAGGTGAGGGTTGAGAAATCGGCACCCCCCACCTTCGTTTGCAACGATCGCGAATGGATTGATTTTTATGACGGAATAGTGTGGTGCAATGACCAAGTCTGAGTTGATCGAAGCGTTAGCGGAAAAGCAAGACTATCTTGTCTACAAGGATGTCGAGCTGTCGGTGAAGATGCTGTTGGAACAAATGAGTCAGAGTCTGGCCAATGGGGATCGAATCGAGATTCGGGGCTTTGGCAGTTTTTCGTTGCATTTCCGTCCGCCACGAAAGGGTCGCAATCCAAAAACCGGCGATCCGGTCGAGCTGCCCGGCAAACATGTCCCGCACTTCAAACCAGGGAAGGAGTTGCGTGAGCGAGTCAATGCAGCGGTGCAGGCGAAAGGCGAGCTCGGCCATTAGTCGGCGGCTCGAGTGTTCGGGTCAGCGGTGCCTTAGTCTTAGGTTATCCCTGTTCGCCGACCTGCGACCATGCTGATGATCAAACTCCTCCAATTTATGCTGGCAGCGCTCACGGCCTTATGTGGTGCCGTGTTTGCGGTGCTCAATCCCGATCGCTTGCGACTGGATTTTCTTTTCGTGACGGTCGAGATGCCGATTGCCATCGTCTTGTCACTGGCGGTCCTGACGGGCGCGCTGTTGGGTGCTGCGGCCGTACTTGCCATCGTGGTGCGGCAACAACGCGTGATCGTGCGATTACGGCAGGGTGCGATGTTGGTCAATGCGGCATCTCCCCGGTTGCGTCGCGATGCATCGCCCGATTGGCTGGATTGAAGGCACAATGCTCGACTTGCTCTGGTTTTTATTACCCGTCGCTGCGGCTTCCGGGTGGTTGGCAGCCAAACGCGCGGCATTTGCCGAGTTCGCCGATGACGTGGTCGAGGTTCGGCGCGATTATGTGCGTGGCTTGAGCTATCTTTTGAATGATCGTTCGGATCGGGCGATCGAGTTGTTTTCCGAGCGGTTGGGTGAAGCGGCAGAGCACATCGACGCGCAGATTGCCCTAGGCCGGCTGCTGCGGGCACGTGGCGAGGCCGAGAAAGCCATTCGTCTGCATCAAGAACTGTTGGCGCGGCCAACATTAGTGGGTGCCGAGCGTGCTTTGGTTCTGCTGGAACTCGGGCGGGATTACCTTAAAACCGGCTTGCTTGACCGCGCGGAAGCGCTGTTTCGCGAATTGGTTGAGCAAGGTAACAGTCAGCGCGAGGCTTTGCAGCACTTACGCGATCTGTACGAGCTGGAACGTGATTGGGTGCAAGCCATTTGGGCCAGCGAGCAGTTATCGCGCCATGAGGCCGAACCTCAGCGTCATGTGATTGCGCAATATCACTGCGAATTGGCGGAGGCCGCTCGCGCAGGCGGTTGTGCAGAGGAAGCGGCACGCTTGGCACGGGTGGCTTTGCGCAAGCACGAGAACTGCGTGCGCGCGAGTATTTTGTTGGGGGAGATCGCATTAAGCCGCGGTGCGTTTGCGCAGGCCCTGCACGCATTCAATCGG
>CAZWQC010000274.1:0-4353 GCA_964635785.1 uncultured Ectothiorhodospiraceae bacterium | reverse complement strand
GGCAGCGAAGTTGACTTGACTGCTCGTGGTCCAGGCCTCGCGCACCATGCCTTGCGGTGTGGGCATCGCGAAGGGTTTAAATGGAGCCGCGTCATGGGTTGGCTGCGTCCAAAACCTTGTTAAATCTTTGAGCATGGACTCGATGTGCTGTTGCTCGCCGATGAGAAGATAATGCCGCGGTGCGCCATGCAAAGCGGCCTGAATGCGGGTGAAGGCGGCAGCGAGACGCTCGAGTTCGGCGTCGTCATCGAGGGCATTGTCGAGGTGCTTGAGCTGGTGGATCCCGGCCAGTCCCTGCCAACGATAGGCCAGCGCACCGGCTGGACCGAGGTTGGCGGTAGCAGCACCCATCGCCAAGGCGTGTCCTTGTCCGGTCACGCTCTCGACCGCGCTGGCGCGCATCTGCGCGATCAGCTCGCGGATCCGCGTGAGCTCATCGAAGCGAGCAGCGAAAAAAGTTTGCGCCAAAAGCTCGGTCATGCTGGTGTGAAACCGCGCCAAGGCCTTGCTGCCGAGCACGAAAAGTCCTTTGGCAGAACCGACATCATCGGTGTTGCCGCGCACCGACACGGACGCAGCGAGCCCCCCGGTCGCCGCCGCTTGTCGTTTTTGCGTGGTCAAATAATCGTCTTCGCCCGCGCCAAGCTCGGTCAAGCAGGCACAAAACAAGGGTAAGAACGGGACATCCGCGGGGATCAATGCGGGTAATTCAACGATGATGCGGGAATAGACCAAACCGTTGGTCCCTTGAGCGTAGGTGTACACCGGGCGCTCACCCAGTGTTGCCATTTCAGGTATCGGGTACTGCACGTCGGGGGGAATATCGGCCAACGTCACTTTCGGAAGGATCTCGGGGTCGTCGTCTTGTCGCTGCCGGGCGGCCAAGGCGGTGGCATCGTCGACCAGGCGTTGGACATCCGCCGTGGTCAACTGGGACTTGATCGCGGCCAGGCGTTCGCTTTCGGCGGATTGCCGACGCTTCGACAGTTCGGTATCCGGGGCCATGGTCAAGGTGACCCGGTGCGGATTGTCCAACAACAAGCGACGGACCAAGTTCGGGATGTAATCCGGGGCTTCGATGCGTTCGCGCAACGTTGCCAGCACCGGATCGAGATCGAGCACATCCGCCGGTTCGGCACCATGGATGGCCGGCCCCAAGGCGTTCACCGTCAGTTCCAAACCGTACGGGAAGCGCCCACCGCCCACCTCGCGTTGGGCCAGTTCCAATTGTTGTAACACGGCAGCGACTTGATCATAAGGCACGCCGTTGGTGGCAACCTTTTGCAAGGTATCGACAATGAGGTCTTCCACCGCTTCGGTCCGATCGGCTTCGCTGCCTTCCAAACCGCAGGCGAAGATCATTTCCCGACTGGAATGATCCAGGCCCATGACTTCCGAGGGCGAACGGCCGAGGTCGGTGATTTCCAGGGCCTGGCGCAAGGGTGATGCGCTGTGGTCGACCAGGACCTGGGTCACCAGCTGGGCTTCCAGTTGGATCAAAGGATCGGTGATATCCCCTAACAGCCAGCCCATGACGATATGGGTTTTCTCGGCGGTGGTCTCGTCCCCATCCAAGGCATAGGCATCGCTGACCCGTAGCGGCGCACCGTAGCGTTGTTCCGGGGCCACGCGAAAATCACTCGCTTGTCGGTCGAAATGGCGCAAGGCCAATGCCTCGAAGCGAGTTTGATGTTCCGCGGCCGAAATATCGCCGTAGGTCATGAAGATGGCATTGGATGGATGGTAGTGCCGGGCATGGAACTCGCGTAAAGCCGCATAAGTGAGGTTTGGGATCTCGGCCGGATCGCCACCGCTGTTGTAGTGGTAAGTCACCGTCGGGAAGACATGGCTTTGCAGGGTCTGCCAAAGTGCTTGCACCGGCGAGGACATGGCGCCCTTCATTTCATTGAATACCACGCCTTTGTACACCAGCGCACTGCTGAGGTTGTCGAGATCGGCGGGTTCTATGCGATGGCCTTCTTGGGCGAAATCGCGGCGATCGAGTTGCGGGAAGAAGGCAGCATCCAGGTAAACCTCCAGCAAGTTATTGAAATCTTTCTTGTTCTGGCTAGCGAACGGATAAGCCGTCCAATCCGAGCTGGTAAACGCGTTCATGAAGGTATTCAAGGAGCGGCGAATCATCATGAAAAACGGATCGCGCACCGGAAAATGCTGGCTGCCGCACAGGCTGGTGTGCTCAAGGATATGCGCCACGCCGGTGGAATCTTGCGGCATGGTCAAAAAGGCCACCAGGAATGCATTATGCGGATCGGCCGCGGCCAGATGATAATGCCGGGCGCCAGTGCGCTTGTGTCGAAAGGACTGCACCGCGAGATTCAACGCAGCGATCGGACGAGTGTTGAGGTGTTCGAAGGACGAGGCGGATGAGGCTTGAGCGGGTACCGACATCATGAGTGGCTTCCGAGGTTGAGGTTGCCTTGGGCAACGAGTCTTATGGGGAAAACGCGTAGTTTAACTCGGTCGTGCATGGTATGCGCGCCTTCCATTTGACCCGGTTCGGGGCAACCCTGTAGGCTGCACGCCGACACGCCGGGACCATCGTTCATTGGTTTTCGGCACGATGGACATGGTTCCGTGCCATTGTGGTAAGTTGCTGGCTTGCAACGCAGAGCAAATGTCGCGGCGGTTGGGTCGTGAGCGGACAGAATCATTTCTTAGCAAAGCAAAATTTGGTGTCAACCAAACGGGAGATCATGGTGCAAGAAGGGGTACGTATCTATAACCTTTTCCCTACCCTGGTGGGGACAACGCGGGATTGGGAAAAGCGTCTGCCGGAGATTGCGGACATGGGATTCAATTGGGTGTTTCTCAATCCGATCCATGTGACGGGCGGATCGGGAAGCCTTTATGCCATCAAAGATTACTACCAGCTCAATCCGTTGTTTTTGGCAGAAGCCAAGGACAATCAGAAAAAGGCGTTGAAACGGTTTTTCACTGCCGCCGAGAAGGCCGGACTTGCGGTCATGCTCGATTTGGTGATCAATCACACCGGCCGCGATTCGATTCTGACCGAGCAACATCCGGATTGGTACGTCAAAGATCACAACGGACAGATCCGCTCACCTTTCGCGGTCGACCCGAACAATCCGCAACACATTACCGTTTGGGGGGATTTGGCGGAGATCGATTACAGCGATCGACCGGCCCGCCGGGAATTGCTGGCTTATTGGAACGAACTGATCGCCTATTACTTGAATTTGGGTTGCCATGGTTTCCGCTGCGATGCCGCCTACCAGGTGCCGGGGGATATTTGGCAGGCGTTGATCGGAGCGGCCCGCCAGCGTCAACCCAAGGTGCGATTTTTTGCCGAAACGCTGGGTGCCTCGGCCGAAGCGGTGATGCAACTGTGGCCGGCTCAGTTCGACTACTTTTTTAATAGCGCCAAGTGGTGGGATTTCCGCGGCTCGTGGTTGCTGGAACAATATGAACGGTTTCGGGCGTTGGCGCCGTCGGTGGCATTTCCGGAGACCCACGATACATCGCGGGTGGCGGCCGACTCGGGTGGCGATGCGCGCGAATCGTGTTTCCAATATTTGTTTGCTGCGAGCTTTTCGGCCGGGTTGATGATGCCGATCGGTTATGAGTATGGCTTCAAGCAGGCGTTACACGTCGTCAATACGCGGCCCGAGCATTGGGAAGAGCCAGCCTTCGACATCCGCGATTTCGTAACCGCGGTCAATCAGACCAAAACCAAGTACGCTGTGCTGCAGGAGGAAGGACCGCAGCATCGCTTTACCGATCCCATGCGCTGTGTGGTGGGGTTGCTGCGCCGCTCAGGGAGTAGTTCGCAACGGGTGGCGACGTTGATCAATCCCGATCCGAATACACCGCAGCCGTTTCCGGTGGCCGAATTGACCGCGGCGATGCAGGCAGGGTTGGCCGACGTGAAAGAAATCACGCCCGCACAGGCGCCGGAAGCACTTACCGAGCAAGGAGAGCTCGAAATTTCGCCGCGTTCGATTCGAATGTTTGTTGCGGCGCCGTAGACGGGCCTTGAGAGCTTTGGTAATGAGCCATGGTTGACAAGCTGACGATTCATCCGGTGATTCTGTCCGGTGGCGCAGGGACACGGTTATGGCCGTTGTCGCGTGCGCTGTACCCGAAACAGTTCTTGCCATTGGTTGGCGCGCGAACGCTCTTGCAGGAAACCGCACGACGTGTAGCAGTGGAGCCTTTCGCGCCGCCGGTGGTGATTTGCAACGAATCCCATCGCTTCATCGTGGCAGAGCAGCTGCAAGAAGTCGGTACGGCGCCGCAGGATATCATGCTCGAACCGGTGGGCCGGAATACGGCACCGGCGGTGGCCGTCGCCGCCTTGTATTTGCTCGATCG
>CAZWQC010000273.1:3585-4375 GCA_964635785.1 uncultured Ectothiorhodospiraceae bacterium | reverse complement strand
GGACGGTTCGTGGCGAAATCAAGTTCACCGAACAAGGTGAAGTTTTGTCGTACAAGTACGCCAACCCGGAAACCGCCGCTTACGAGCTGAGCATGGGTGTCACCGGTCTGCTTCAGGCCACCCGCCAAAGCGGCACCGAGCGCGAGCGGCACCGCTCCATGGTCGACAAGCTCAGCGAATACAGCGAAACCGTCTTCCGCGAACTGACCGAACACAATCCGTATTTCCTCGACTTTTTCTACGAAGTCACGCCGGTCAAAGAAATCGGCTTGCTCAACATTGGTTCGCGACCTGCGCATCGGCGCCAGGCGGATCGGTCCAAGTCCTCGATTCGTGCCATCCCCTGGGTGTTCGGATGGGCGCAAACCCGTTATACCCTGCCTGCATGGTATGGCATCGGCTCGGCTTTCGAGAAACTGCGGGCACAAGATCCCGATGCCCTGGCCGCATTGCAATGTCTGTACGGTGAATGGCCCTATCTACGCACCCTGTTAGCCAACACACAAATGTCGCTGGCCAAAGCCGACCTCGCCATCGCCCAAGAATATGCCAAACTCAGCCGCTCCCCGGACTTGGCTGGCACACTTCACGCCGATATTGCCAGTGAATACCAGCGTACCTGCGAGCAGATTCTCGCTATCGTCCAACAACCCACATTGTTGGCGGAAAACAACACACTCGCGGTGTCGTTGAAACGGCGACGCCCTTATCTCGACCCATTGAATCACATCCAGATCGCGCTCCTCGAGCGCTACCGAAACGCGCCCACGGAAGAGGAGCGCGAGCCGTG
>CAZWQC010000273.1:0-3575 GCA_964635785.1 uncultured Ectothiorhodospiraceae bacterium | reverse complement strand
TGAATCACATCCAGGTCATCCTGCTTCGCCGCTACCGCCGCGAAGATCTACCGGAAAGCGACCGCGCTCGTTGGCTGCCGCCGCTGTTGCGATCGATCAACGCAATTGCGGCTGGCATGCGAAATACCGGTTGAACCAACGCCTACACCCGCGATTCCCAGCCCGGTTACGAACCGAAAGGGCGTGCGCACGGCCCCGGCCGCAAGGGTCGACCTCCTGGTCAACCCTTCGGTTGCGTCAACCGCCTTTGCGACGGCTCGCATAATGGCGACATAAGGACATTCGCCAAGGGCCTAGCTCGCGATTCGTTCCAACCGCGTGACACGCAACTGCCCGACGTTATCGAAGAAACCGACAACCCGCAAACCATCCCCGACCTCGATATCGTCCAAACCGAACCGGCGCAGTCGTTCGGCCGGATCAAGCAGCAAGGCACTTAACTCGACGAGTAATGGCATACCGTCTACGCGCAACCGGCGCGCGTTGGGATCCACCTCGGTGACCAACCCCTCGAATGCGACATCGCCAGGTAACAGCAACCTCAGTACTTCCACCTGAATCTCACCTGTCGCGGTGAACTGGCCGCTGGCTTGCACCTGCCGTCCAGGGACGAGGTCGGCTAGGCTGCCGTTAATGAGTACGGTCGCCGAACTCAGCACCAACCATTGCTCACCCAAACGAACACGCTCGGCGGAAAGCACTTCGGTCACAACGCCCATGAACTGCGCGGCATCACCGGCTTGCGCCGCAAATCCAGCCGACACCGGCATCACGGTACTTGCCTTCACCACGACATCGTCACCAGACACGGTCCCCTCGACACGCACGGTCATCCCTTCCTGCAAGGCTTGCGTGTCGAAGTCCCCCGTCGCTTCGGCAAAGTCAACCACTTGATCACCAATGGCGAATCGCTGCGCAAGTCCATCAAAATCGGTGACCGTGCCGGTCACCACGACCCCAATCGCTTGAGTACGGCCCGGTTCGACCGCACCGGCATCAGGAGAGAGCACGTTGTTGCCGTCTGTTTGCTCGTTCCCCTCGGCTGCCAAACCCTCATCGATCACCACATAACGCGCCAACCACGCCCCATCGCCAGCCGGTATCCCATTGATTGCAATAGTATCGCCAATCGAAAGATCAGCAAACTCTCCGGAACCAAACACCGTCAGTGCATCGACTTGAACCGCTTGTCCCAATATGGTCATGGTCTGAGTCATCGGGTCAATCGCGTCGATCGGACCCTTGACCGGAAACCGCACCTCGATGGTGGTCGCGATCTTAGCCTGGCTGCTTGCGACTTGCTGGCCTTGAACCCACACCCACATGCCAACCGCTAGATCGTCTTCTCCCTGGAGTTCGTCGTCGATATCGATCCGTGCATTAGCGGTCTCGTATTCAACACCATCGACAAACACACTTCCAAATCCATTGACAATCCCCGAACCGCCAATACCGCCCTCGCTACCGACGTCCCCACCGCAACCGACCAACCAACAACAGGCGATTACCCAACCACCCCAGCATTTGCCCGCGTGCCCAAAAGCCGTTCTCATGCCTGCTTGTGCCCTTGTTCAATCGATTCTTCGAAGTAGTAGATACCAATGCCCGCGCGCACTCGGCCATGCCCCGCAACCGTTGGATTACTATCGCGATCGGATTCGCTCAACACGCGATCCATGGCTTCGAGCGCCGTTTGGCCGACCGCAACGATTTCCTCGCGTAGGGCATCAACCGATTCCTCGGGAAGATTGTTGTAACAGACTTTACGTTGAAATCGCCGCGGCGCGCCGTTTGGCTGTAGATTATGAGTGATCGTCGCGATCAAGTCGCAGACATCGGTACCGAGTATGGCAACGGTCTCGGCGTCGTCGTCGCTCGGCACGTAGGCAGGGACACGCAACCTAAGTTGCCCATCGCTATCCGCCTCGACCGACCTGACCCTGAGCAATTCGTCGAGTATTGCCCGCGGCGGAATATCGCCGCTATGCCGTTTCACCAACTCGGAAAAACTCGCCCCGTTACCCTCGAACGGAAGGGGGGCAGGCGCACCGTTGGCATCGTGAAACGCGCCATCCCGCACCCATGCGCTGATGACCCGCGCAGCCCGGTTGTACCGATCATCGCCATACTCCGCCTGCGTTTCACCGAGTTTCTTGATCCGTTGCACCTCTTTTCGCGTCAGCCCGGTCAACGTCGCAACCCGAGCGACCGTTTGTTTCTTACCGGGGATGGGTAAGGTGCGCTCGGCAACCTCGACATAGACCTCTTTGAGAATGTCGGCACACCAACCGTACGCCACACCATTGCGCAACAATAATCGAACCAACGGAGTAAAAATGCGCTTCAGGGCAGTACGCAACGCCACAGGTAAACGATGATCGCTCATGGGCTTATCGGAATCAGCACAACTCGTATTGTCGAACGCAAACGGCCAAAGTGGCCACAGCAGCTTAGGATCGTGACTCGGTTCACATGACGCTCGGCGCGGTTTGCGACTGGCGCCACAGATTGGTGACCAGAATATGGGATATAGTTCCCAAAAGCAACGCGATCGATTGCCCCCATGTCTTTGCGGCTTCGACCAATTCCATCGCACAACGAACGCAATCCACATCCCAAAACAAAAAGGCGGTTGACCGTTATACCTTTTTGGGATACATTTCCCACAAATGGCCAACCGAAAATGACACAACCTTAACTTATCGGTCAACACGAGGAGCCAATCCATGCGAAATCAGCTCGTTCCCTTGAAACCCGGCATGTTGATCAGCATTCCGTGCTGGCGGACAAGCGGCCTGGTCCGCCACGTCGAACCCGCCACGTTCGGTTCCGCCCAAGCAATCAACGTTTGTATTCAGGAGAATCTCAATGACCCGAGCGACCATCGTCACTTCCGGGTCGAACCGGAGGATTACATCGTGCTGTCATCACCGTGCTGTCATCACCCGGTGACGCGAGCAAGCGCACGGCTGCAACGCTGGCATGATCCCTGCGCCACTGAAGCCGGCGAAATGAAATGTTAAGCCACGACAACACCGCCTGCGCATCCACACGTTGCCACCGCTATCATCACTTGCTAACGTCATTGCGACAACGACCAATGACCCAAGCCACCATGCTCGACTATGCACGAAACCAATTGCGGCAAGTTCTGGTCTCGGGGCTAGCCAATCCCGACTCGCGTGAACGCCGTGCCTCCGCAGCGTATATTGCTCGGCAGATTCTGCCCGCGTTACGTCAAACCAGCCAACCGGAGATTCGACGAACATCGCTTGCGGTATTGTCGCGCTTGATCATGGAGCGACGGCCACCACGCGATGAATTCGAAGATCTTGGCCTTGATTACGCCATCATGAGCTTCGTCGAACAATCTCGCCGCAACGCGCCCTAAACGCAGCCGGCCGATCGATGATGAGTTGCTCCGCCACCGACAAAGCCATCAGCACACTCACGTGATGGCTGGCCGAACAACACCACCATCGAGCGCTGACCGCAAGACCGATCGAAGTTTGAGTTTCTCGCAAACCGCAGGTTGCCGTTGCTCGATGGTGACGACCTTAAGCTGTCTCGCCGCC
>CAZWQC010000272.1:0-4376 GCA_964635785.1 uncultured Ectothiorhodospiraceae bacterium | reverse complement strand
TCACGCGCCGCGCGGTCTCCGACGCGATCACCCGCCGCTCGATCAAGGAGACCGATCGTGGCGAGGAGATCAACATTCCGACCCGCGATATCTCCGAACCGACCTTTCGCCACGGTAGCGGCGGCCAGCGCGAGGCGGTCCACCCCGGCAATCGTGATTTCTTGCCCGGGGACCGCTTCGCCCGCCCGCGTGGCGCTTCCGGACGTGGCAATCGCGCGTCCAACGACGGTGAGGGCATCGATAGCTTCACTTTCGAGCTATCGCGTGACGAGTTTCTCGATTTCTTCTTCGAGGATCTGGAACTGCCTGACCTGGTCAAGACCGAGCTTGCCGAGCAGACGAGTTTTCGCTCCGAACCGGCCGGTTTCAGTACCGAGGGAAACCCGAGCAATTTACATATCGTGCGCTCCATGCGGCAATCGCTCGCTCGACGCAAAGCGTTGGCCGCCCCCTTGCATCGTCGCCGGCGCGAGCTGGAGGAGGAACTGACAGCGCTGCTCGAGGCAGCCGACGAGGACGATCCCCGGGTCATCGCCCTGCGTGAGCAGATTAGTGTGTTGCGTTTGCGTGCCAGTAAGATACCGTTTTTGGACAAGATCGATCTGCGGTACCAAAACCGCATGCAAGTGCCGTTACCGACGAGCCAGGCGGTCATGTTCTGTTTGATGGATGTCTCCGGATCGATGGATCAGTTCAAAAAGGATCTCGCAAAGCGTTTTTTCATCCTGCTCTATCTGTTCCTGCAACGCCATTACGAACAAACCGAGGTCATCTTCATCCGCCATCACACCATTGCCAAGGAGGTCGGCGAGGATGAATTCTTTTACTCCCGGGAAACCGGCGGAACCGTGGTCTCGAGCGCCCTGCAGCTCATGCTCGACATCATCCGCGAGCGCTACCCTACCGACAATTGGAACATCTACGGCGCGCAAGCATCGGACGGCGATAATTGGCCGGAGGATATCGACAACTGCCACGAACTGCTCAGCGGGAAAATTATGCCGTTGGTGCAATTTTTCGCTTATGTGGAAATTGCAGCGGATGCACCCCAAGGACTTTGGGAAGAATATGAACAAGTGAGCGCAACGTTCCGTAATTTTGCCATGCAACGCATCGACGGACCGGCCGATATTTATCCAGTTTTTCGCAAATTGTTTGAGAAACGTCCGGCATGACCACACCGCTGAGCATCGACGCGGAATGGACGTTCGAACGAATCGAACGCTACGATCAGGCCATCGCCGAGATCGCCGCCGAATACGGTTTGGATACCTTCCCCAATCAGATCGAAATCATCACCTCTGAGCAGATGATGGACGCTTATGCCAGTATCGGCATGCCCATCAATTACCATCATTGGTCATTCGGCAAGCAATTCCTCGAAATCGCGCGTCATTACAAACGCGGGCAAATGGGCCTGGCCTACGAACTGGTGATCAATTCCAATCCGTGTATCGCCTATCTACTCGAGGAGAACACCATCACCATGCAGGCGCTGGTTATTGCCCATGCCTGCTACGGTCACAACGCCTTCTTCAAAGGTAATTATCTGTTTCGCACCTGGACCAGTCCCGATGCGATCATCGATTACCTCGTGTTCGCACGCAACTACGTCGCTGAATGCGAAGAACGCCACGGTCGGCAGGAAGTCGAGCAAATTCTCGACTCCTGCCATGCCTTGATGAACTACGGCGTCGACCGTTATCGCCATCCCGCGCCGTTGTCCCCCGCCGAAGAGAAAGAACGACAACGCGAGCGTCAAGCCTATATCCAAAGCCAAGTCAATGACTTGTGGCGTAGGACACTACCCGAACGACCGCGCCCTAGCGAGGCAGCACAGGAGCGATTCCCTAGCGAACCTCAAGAAAACTTGCTGTATTTCTTCGAGAAAAATGCGCCCTTACTCGAACCGTGGCAACGCGAGTTGATTCGGATCGTGCGTCGTTTCGCCCAATACGTGTACCCACAACGGCAAACCAAGGTCATGAACGAGGGCTGGGCTTGCTTTTGGCATTACACGATAATCAACGCGCTCTATGATCGCGGCCTGGTGACCGACGGTTTTATGCTGGAATTTTTGCAAGCGCATAGCAACGTGATCTACCAACCACCGTTCGATCATCCAAGTTATAGTGGAATCAATCCGTATACGCTGGGCTTTGCGATATTTTGTGATATCCGTCGCATTTGCGAAAACCCCGACGAGGAAGATCGCTATTGGTTTCCCGACATCGCTGGCAGTCCATGGCTAGCAACGCTTGACTTCGCCATGCGTAATTTCAAGGACGAGAGCTTCATTCAGCAGTTTCTTTCCCCGAAAGTCATTCGCAAGCTGCGCTTGTTCAGCCTTCTCGACGACGACCGTGACACCGAGCTCGAAATCACCGGCATCCATGACGAACAAGGCTATCGTTACGTGCGGCGGGCATTATCCGAGCAATATAACCTCGGCAGCCTCGAGCCGAACATCCAGGTTTACAAAGTCGATCTGCGCGGCAACCGCTCGCTGACCCTGCGCCACTACCGTCACAACCGGCGTCCGTTGGGCGATACCACCCGGGAAATGCTCCGTCATGTCCATCGCTTGTGGGGTTTCGATGTCCGCTTGGAGGCCGCTGGGCCCAACGGCGAAAGCACTTTGCTAGAAAAAGTCAACATGATTGACCGGATTATTTAGTCAATTACATTAACATCTCGACAAAGAACGAGACACGCTGACTGTAACGAACAGGACACAAACAATTCATGGAATTTTCCAAGCCAGCACACTATACTACGCCTGCCAGTGCTGCGAAGGCGGGGTTCGGCTTTGCAAGGAGCGTGGATACAACGGGCACTTTCTGCTGTCTCGGTCTTCACCTCTTTCTGCTGGTTCTGTGGTCAATTTGTGTAGAGGTGTGGTCTCAAATGAAAACCGGTACGGTTAAGTGGTTCAACGACACCAAGGGATTTGGTTTCATCGCGCCGGAGGATGGTGGTGAAGATGTGTTCGTTCATTTTTCTTCGATTCAGCAAGATGGTTTCAAGAGCTTGAACGAAGGTCAGCGTGTCTCTTTCGAAGTGGAGCGTGGCCCGAAGGGCTTACAAGCCACTCAAGTCGTCTTTCAATAAGACCACGAAACACACGCACAGTCTTTAGGATCGCCCGCTTTCTTGTGGCGGGCGTCCTCTCTGACTGCCGGAGAGACCAGAGCCGGCGTCACAAGGAACCAAGATGCTCTGGTCAACCCCCGACCCAACAGACTGTGGACAGCACGCAAAAACGACACGGACGGCAGCCGCGCCTGCAACCGTTTCTCCTTGACGATCCGGTCGATGCCGAGGCCGGTCACGCAACGGCTCTGGTCGGTTAGCTGTAGATCATCGATAGGGTATCGGCAACCAGCTCCACGGCTTCTTCTCGAACGGCGATCAATTGGCCCGGTGCGGGATCGATGACTTGTAACGCAGCCGAGTGCAAGCTTGCCAGACACGCTTGCTCGTCGAATTCGCCCTCCACCGCAATCCACATCGCAACATGGACCACGCTCGCTTCCGTAAAACACGGCGATTGGGCGTTGGGTGTCAAGTGTTCGGCGATCACATTGACGAATAACGTAGGCATTTTCCAGCGGTCGGCCAGGGCGCTACCCACCGTGGCATAGTCGAAGCCGAGCAAGTCACGCTCCGCGGCGGCAAGCGAAATGCCCCGGTCAACGCTGTAAACGAAAACCGCTTGCATTTGCCGCGATTCTTGTTCAAAAAGCACCAAATGGCCGATATCGCTCAGCAAACCCAAGAGGAACAGACGCTCGCTTTGGTGAATACCGAACTCTCGCGCCAAAATTTTGGCGGCATTTGCGCGCAACACACTTTTCTTCCAGAAGCTGTAGACGTTCGTGGCATCGTAACTCAAGCCTTTGAACATCGTCGCGATGGTCGTCGACAACACCAAATCATGCACCCGCTGCGTGCCCAACAACGTCACCGCACGCGCCACTGAATCTACGGCGGCAACGAAACCAAACAATGGACTGTTGGCGACACGCAACAAACGTGCGGCCACGGCGGGATCGGTCTCCAAGATCGTGGCGACCGTGGCTAAATCCGTCGTCGGATCCGCCAGGGCACGACGCAACCGCATATAGACATCCGGCAAGGACACGAGCTCACACACTCGATCGATTAGCCGATTCAAATCCAACACTGCCTACTCTCCCGATACACCGTTGTTGCCAAACCCACTCCAAAACCGGCCATGATAGGAATGGTTGCAAAACTCTCGCAGAACACGTCTGCTACGCCCCTTCCCTGCGCTCGACAGGGGCGCAAGAAGGTATGAAACGATTGATATCGAAGCTTAACCGCCACCACGGTTGTCATAAAAACGCCGCCGT
>CAZWQC010000271.1:0-4381 GCA_964635785.1 uncultured Ectothiorhodospiraceae bacterium | reverse complement strand
GCTGCCTCCTCGGCGCGACCGCCGATTTCACCGACCAGAATCACGCCATCGGTCTTCGGGTCGTCTTCGAACAAAGCTAAACAATCGGCAAAATCCAAGCCATGAATCGGATCACCACCAATCCCGATACAGGTCGATTGACCAAGCCCCACCGCCGTCGTCTGGGAGACGGCCTCGTAGGTTAATGTGCCGGAACGCGACACGATGCCGATCCGCCCTGGTCGGTGAATAGTGCCCGGCATGATGCCGATCTTGCAGGCATCCGGGGTAATGATCCCGGGACAGTTCGGGCCGATCAAACGGCAGTCATAGTCGTTAAGCGCGGCCCGGGCTTTGAGCATATCGAGCACAGGAATGCCCTCGGTGATGCACACGATCAGGCGAATCCCGGCGTCGGCGGCTTCGAGGATCGCGTCCGCCGCAAATGCGGCCGGGACATAGATCATGCTCGCATCCGCGCCGGTCGCCGCGACCGCCGCGTAAACCGTATCGAAGACCGGCAAGCCAAGATGGGTCTGTCCGCCTTTTCCAGGCGTCACGCCACCAACCAACCGAGTACCATATGCTAGCGCCTGCGCGGAGTGAAATGTGCCTTGTTTGCCGGTAAACCCCTGACAAATGACCCGCGTGTTTGCGTCGACCAGCACGCTCATGCCGCCCCCCCCGCAGCCACAGCCTTCTGCGCGGCATCCGTCAATCCTGTCGCGGTGATCACCGCAAGACCGCTATCCGCCAACAAGGCCCGTCCCGCTTCGGCATTGGTTCCCTCGAGTCGGACCACGACAGGCACGCTAACCTTCACTTCGCGAATCGCCGTCACGATGCCCTGCGCAATCAAATCGCAGCGCACGATACCACCGAAAATATTGATCAAGACGGCCCGAACCTTACTATCAGCCAATAACAACTTGAATGCCTCCGCAACGCGATCAGCGGTCGCCGTCCCGCCGACATCCAGGAAATTCGCCGGTTGCCCACCATGCAGTTGTATCAAGTCCATGGTCGCCATGGCCAGACCGGCACCATTGACCATGCAGGCGATATTGCCGTCCAGGCGGATGTAGTTAAGATTTTGGGTGCGCGCTTTGGCTTCACTCGGGTCTTCTTGATCCACATCTCGCAACGCCACCAACTCGCGATGGCGGAACAAGGCGTTATCGTCAAGATCAATCTTGGCATCCACGGCCATGAAGCGATCGTCGGACAACAACCCAAGCGGATTCAATTCGACCAAGCTGGCATCGTTGTCGACGAACACCCGATAGAGATTTTGCAACAGCTCAGTAAATGCGCGCACTTGTGGCCAGGTAAGCCCGATCTGAAACCCGATCTTGCGACCGTGAAACGGTAACAACCCCTCCGCTGGATGTACATGTTCGACAAACACGCCGCCATCGCTGCGGCTGGCGACTTGCTCGATATCCACCCCACCTTCAGCGGAGGCCATCAACACCATGCGATGGCAGCCCCGATCCACAAGCATGCCCAAATACAGTTCCCGCACCATCTTCGTCGGCGTTTCCAACAACACTGCGTTCACGGGCAACCCTTCCGGTCCGGTTTGGCGAGTCACCAACCGCTGGCCGAGCAATGTATCGACCGCTTGCACCAGTGCTTCCCGCCCCTCAACATGACGGACACCACCGGCCTTACCCCGGGCGCCGGCATGAATTTGCGCTTTGACGACCCACGTCGACCCACCGACCTGCTCAGCTGCGTTGTTGAGGTGTTCTCGATCGGTGATGAGCACCGCCTGGGGAACGGCGATATCGTAGGCGGACAGAATGCATTTGGATTGGTATTCGTGAAGATGCATGCATACCCTTCATGACAATTCCATAAACGACGAACAATAGCCTACCGCTGGCAGGGATGCAAAGGGGTAAACCGCAACTCACGACGCAGAGCGAATTGCCGAAGCACCATGATCAACACCTTTGTTTAGGTTGTTAGGAACAAAAAAAGGGGGTTGGCAAGATGCGCCAGAATTGCCGTTCATTTTCCTGATCGCCTTGAGCCTGGTATCCAGGCCCGCCGGGAAGATTTGGCGCCGCTAACGACAAGACAGGGTTGCCGAGGCGGCGCCCCGGCACCGGAGGGTGAATGGTTAACCCTTTTCGTAGAACTGGCGCAGGTACGAAACCAGCTGCCAAATCTCCTCGTCGCTCAAGCCTCGGTACGGTGGCATCCCAGCGGCCGGGATACCGTTACGAATGACCCAGAAAAGCTGACCATCGGGAATGTCGGTCATTGTTTGCGCACAAGTGAAATTCCGGGGCGGCACAGCGAAGGCGGCGCCCAACGGTCCCAACCCATCTCCGTTCACACCGTGGCAGCTCTGGCAAGCCAATGGTCTTGCGTTTTGGTCGTAGAGTGCTTTGCCGGCAGCGAGGTTTGCCGGAGTCGGTTCGAGCGGGTTGACCTGCCCGTAAATGTCCGCTGGCGCGCGCTCCGTCTGACGCGGCTGGGGACACATCGCGACCGCCGCGTTCGTTCCCGTGCCAACGAAGGTCGTTTGCAAGTATGCGATGACGTCCGCAATTTGCGCGTCTGTCAGGGTCACCCCCCAGTCCGGCATGTTCACGGACTTCCCCACGGCCTTACCGCCGTAGTAAACGAGTTCGTAGAGGTACTGAAGTTCCAGTTGATCAAGCGCCATCTGCGCCAACTTCGCGGGTTTAGGTTCAAGCCCCACAGCAGCCGGGCCATCCCCCTTGCCACTCAATCCATGACATTGGGCACAATACGTGCGGAAGACTGCTTTGCCGCGCTTGGCATTAGCCGTCTTAAACGCCTCACTTTGCCAGGGTTTTGCGTAGTCAAAGTCGTCCACTCCGAGGGTAAGGAGATAACCGGTTACCCAGCGCACTTTGCGCTCCGAGACATCGGGCTCGTATTCACCGCTGTGTGGCGCAAACACCGAAGGCGCCCGATTGAAAGCGTAGACCCAGTCGGGATCATAGCGCCGACCCGCATCCAGAAAATGCGTACTGGAAGGACCACCGACCGGCCCATTCGCCGTTGGAATCTGGTGACAGCCCGTGCACGAGTATTCCCGATAAAGGCGCAGACCCGCTCGCGCTTCGGACTCGGTCAGTTGACTCGGATCGAACGCAGCTTCTTTAACGAGCGGGCTACGCGCTTCGGTTTCAAGCCAATCGGCAACAGCCGCGGCTTGCTTGGCCGTGAGCACTGGGTGCGTTTGCTGCACCGTTTCTCGATCCCACCGATAAGGCCCCAGATACGGGCTCCGTTCATGCCCCTGCAAAAAGCCCAACAGCCAATCACGTTGGAATTTTTGCCCTGCCCACGTGAGATCGGGCGCTTTAAGCTCGAACTTCGATCCCGGAGCACCGGCCAGCCGATGACAGGTTGCGCAACGCCGCTCAACGAATGCGCCGATTTCCTCGACACCCATCGCCTTTACTTCGGCATGAGCCGATACCCCGACAACCAGTGCGATCAACCCCGCCAAGACCGAGCGAACCGGATGAAGTCGCATCCCCGCGCGACCATCCGCCGGATTTCCGTCAATGAACTCTAGCGTTTGCGTGACAACTTCTAGTCGTAGCATGAGATCGACTACCTCTCGAAATAAATTCATGAATTGATTAATTTCGAAAGTATACTATAGTCCTGCTGTCGAACGAACCCCATGAGAACAGCCAAGACTCGCCACAACGGCACAGGATGCCATGGAAAGAAAGCCCATCACGTTGGCGCCGAACCGGCCAAGACAACAAGAGCGGTTGTCACCCCGTAGCGAGCGGTCGGACTGGAGGCACTTGTTAGCCGATGATCGTTTCGTATTCGTCGTGCTCGCCGATCCAGAACCAAACGGAGCCATTCGGTGCCTCAACTGCCAATGCACGGTAGGCTAAGGTGACTCTGGCTGACCACAACGCTCCCACTTTCTTGAAGTGTAGGGACGGGTGGCGTGGATTATCCCGCAGCAGAGCGTAAGCGGCATCTGCGTGCCGCCGGATGTCCTGCGGTAGTCTTTGGTAGCAAGCCCAAAAGTCAGGATGAGTGAAATGGTTCAAATAGGACTTGTCCGCCCGGCGGCATGGTCGGCTAGCACCCTTTCAGTAAGAGCCTTAAATTTTCCGGATTCAGAATCACGCTCGATCTGACGATCCCATTCGCCCCATTCTAGCTCTCGAAACCACTTCCGAAATTCTTCAAAATCGGCCGGACTAAGCTTGAGAACGCGGTTTTCGATCTGTTCGAGTTCGGTCATTGGTTTGCCTTGTAGTCGGTGGGTGCCAGTTTCCGGTGTGTGCTATATCGGTTAACATCGCGATACACTGCAGGCTAAACTAAAACGCGCGGGATTTCCGACCGCCATTCACTATCCGATCCCGTTGAATCAGCAACCCGC
>CAZWQC010000270.1:0-4402 GCA_964635785.1 uncultured Ectothiorhodospiraceae bacterium | reverse complement strand
CTTCCTGTGTTTCCGCCGGCCGAGGTTATCGCGCACCGTTGACCTTCTTCGAGTCCGATCACGGCATTCTCGAAGACGGCTTCCAGACCCAAATCGACGAACTCGAGAAATCCTGGTCGGCTGGCTATGCCTTGAGCTACGACAGCCAAGCCGTAAGCACAACCGCATCCGTGGCTTGGACGCAGGTGAAAGACATCGCATTCCTCGATACGGACAATGTCGACCGGCCAACATTGGTCAATAGCGACGATACCGTTTCGGTGCGAACGTATGATGTTGTCGCCGGCTACGAAGCCCTACCCGGACTGACGATCGGCACGGCCTACGAGTATTTCGACTACAGCGACGACTACAAAGCGACCTTCGCGGTGGCACCCATCGAGATGCGCGCCCGCCTTCTACTCGACTACAACCAAGGACCATGGACCTTCAATTCGTCACTGGCCTGGATCGGTCCGCGCGATCTAGCAGACTACGGCTACGGCGGTCGCTACAACGTCTTTGCTGACGCCAACGGCAATGGTACGGTGGATGAGGGGGAATTGCGCGATCCCAAGGAAACCGACGCGCCCAACTATTTCACCGTCGATTTTCGTCTTGCCTACCAGCTCTCGCGGGTATTCGGGATGTACGTCGGGGTCAACAACCTGTTCGATTATTCCCAAGCCGACGACGAGGATTCTCCCTTGTTCTGGGCAAACGATGGCGGCGAGGCGGCTTATGATGTTGCTCACATCTACGCACCGTTGCGTGGACGTTATGTGTTTGGGGGACTGACCGCCGAGTTCTAACTGGCCGCAGAGCCGATCCCAGGCTATCCAAGCACCCCCCACCCGAACACCCAACCTCCCCCCGCACGGGGGGAGGGAACTGATGTCGCATCATCGACAGGCGCGTCGCTCAGTTGACGAGTTAACCGGCTTGCCCGGACAACAACCGCGTTTCCGATGGTAACGCCAACGGTTGTTCGGTGTCGCTGGCGGCGATGTCGAGGCGCCGCACCTCGACAGAGCGCCGGTTGCCCACTTCAGCTTCCGTTGCCCGTGGTGACAGTTCAGCGTTCGACGGCTCCTCCGATGCCAAGGCAGCAAGCACTGTATCCTCTGCAGGCGCTTGCCCCGTCTCACTCGCCTCCGTCAAGGCGAGCACAGCCGCGTCAGTTGCCACTTCCGCGCATTCCTCGAACCGACCGTAGTTCATCAACCGCTGATAGCGCAGCTCCAACAATGCGTCGAGATCGGTCGCCTGCAATCGGCGCAACGTCTTTATCAGGCTACGCCCGAGCGATTCGGCAGCGGTATCGTAGTTTTGGTGCGCGCCACCCATCGGTTCGGCGACGACTTCATCGATCAAGCCGAGTTCCAGCAATCGATTCGAGGTGATGCCAAGCGCCTCGGCGGCAGTCGGCGCTTGCTCGGCGCTTTTCCAGAGTATCGATGCGCAACCTTCGGGCGAAATCACCGAGTAAGTGCTGTATTCCAGCATAATCGTGTGATCGCCAACGCCAATGGCCAGCGCCCCACCCGAACCACCTTCACCGATGACCGTGCAAATCACTGGCGTTCGCAGAGTGGACATCTCCGCTAAATTGCGTGCAATGGCCTCGCTTTGGCCACGCTCTTCGGCCCCGACCCCAGGATAAGCGCCGGGCGTATCGATAAAAGTCAGAACCGGCAAGCCAAACCGTTCGGCCAGCCGCATGATACGCAATGCCTTGCGATAACCTTCCGGCCGTGGCATGCCAAAATTGCAGCGCAGCTTTTCTTTTGTATCACGGCCTTTGCGCTGACCGATGATGGCAACGGGTTCGCCGTTGAATCGTGCGATCGCGGTGACAATCGCCGCATCATCAGCGTACGCCCGATCGCCGTGCAGCTCGGAAACGTCGGTAAACAAGCGGTCCAAATAGTCGACCAAATGGGGACGCCGGGGATGTCTGGCCAATTGCGATATTTGCCAAGGCGTCAACTTGGCAAAAATACTCTCGGTCAAACAATGGCATTTTTCCCGTAAGCAAGTGATTTCATCGCTTAAGTTGAGTTCGCTGCCGTCGGTGAGTTGACGCAATTCGTCAATTTTCGCCTCGAGTTCAGCGATAGGCTGTTCGAAATCCAGGAATTCGGGGTTCATCAAACCATTCCGCGCTGGGGGTTAAAAAGTACCCGCATTGTACCGGCACCGCGCCCGCAGTGCGAGACACGATCCGACGACGACTGTCGTATCATTTACGGGTAGACGACCTGGACACTACGCTCGCCCAGTAAACCCTGCAGCCGAATCAGCAGATCATCATCCGGGCGTACCGCCCAGTCCTGGCCCAAGCGCAGATCGGCACTCGCTTCATCGTTACGGTAGTTGACCGCCACCGGGCAGGAGCCTTGTCGAAATGGCGCAAGCGCTTCAGCCAAACGTTGCGCAAATGCCGGCTGTATCGTTCGATGGTCCAGGTGCAACCGCAGCGCTTTGACATTGCGCGCACGCGCAGCCTCAATGGATAAGATCTCGTTCGCGCGGACCTGCAGACTGTTGGTCACATCGTCCTCCACCAGACCGCCTTTCACGACCACCACTTGATCCTTGACCAACAAGGCTTTGCTTGACGTGTACACATCCCCGAAAACCTTGACCTCAATGCGCGCACTACGATCATCGAGCGTGACAAACGCCATACGCCCCGACTTGCTCTTGCGGGTCCGGATAGTGACGATCAGACCCGCAACGGTCACCTTGCGTTCATAGCGCGAGTTTTGATCCAAGCCGCGGCGCAACAACTCGGCGATACTCGTTCCCGCCAATGGTCGCAATTCCGACTCGTAGCGCTCGATTGGGTGCCCGGTCAGATACAGGCCAAGACTCTCTTTTTCCGCTTGCAGGCGCTTAGCCGAATCCCATTCCGGCAATTGCGGATCGCCAATGGCGACGACCGCTTGTTCGCTGTCACCGAACAAGTCACCCTGCCCCATGTCATGGTTGCGCTGGCGCTGCTGCCCAGCACGTAAGGCTTCGTCGAGCTGCGCCGCCAAATTCGCCCGATTACGACCCAACTCGTCCAAGGCCCCGGCACGCGTGAGCGCTTCCAATACCCGTTTGTTGACTTTGCCAAGATCGATGCGCTGACATAGGTCGGCGAGATCGCGGTAGGAACCGTGTCGATCCCGATCCGCAAGCAATCCGCGCAACGCCGCCTCCCCTACCCCTTTGATCGCGCCGAGGCCATACCAGATGGTCTTCTCGTCATGCGCAGTAAAACGATAGTCCGATTGGTTAATATTCGGCGGTTCAACCCGCAGCTTCATGCTGCGACAGGCTTCGATCAGCGTCACGATCTTATCCGTGTTATCCATATCCGCCGACAACACCGAGGCCATGAACGCGGCCGGATAGTGCGTTTTCAACCACGCTGTTTGATAGGACAACAAGGCGTACGCTGCGCTATGCGACTTATTAAAGCCGTATTTCGCGAATTCCGCAATCAAATCGAAGATATGCGCCGCTCGGGCCGATTCGACCCCGTGTTCCACCGCACCTGCGACGAACACCGCCCGCTGCTCGTCCATCACCTCTTGCTTTTTCTTGCCCATCGCCCGGCGCAGCAAATCGGCCCCACCCAAGGAGTAACCCGCAAGCAACTGCGCACATTGCATGACCTGCTCTTGGTACAAAATCGTCCCGTAGGTCGGGCGTAATACCGCTTCGAGTTTAGGATGCGGATACTCGACCCGCGCTCGTCCATGCTTGCGCGCAACGAAATCGTCCACCATACCGGAGCCCAAGGGGCCGGGACGATACAACGCGACCAGTGCGATGATGTCTTCGAATTGGTCGGGCGCGAGACGTTTGATCAGTTCTTTCATGCCCTGCGATTCGAGCTGAAACACCGCCGTCGTATCGCCCCGTTTGAGTAGCTCGAAGGTCGCGGCATCGTCAAGGGGAATATCTGCAATGGTGAACGCGGGTTCTTTGGCGATGGCTCGTTGGTTGTTGGCAATCTTGACGGCTTGGTCAATGATGGTCAGTGTCCGTAGGCCAAGAAAATCGAACTTGACCAAGCCAACCGCTTCCACATCGTCTTTGTCGAACTGGCTGACGACCTGCGGCCTGTCGCCGGGTTTCGGTGCTTCGCAGTAAACCGGCGTAAATTCCGTCAACGCAGTCGGGGCTATCACGACACCACCGGCATGGGTACCGGCGTTTCGGACCAGGCCTTCGAGCTTGCGCGCCATGTCGACCATCGCTTTCACGTCCTCGTCCTGATCGTAGAGATCGCGAAACTCCGGCTCCTCTTCCAGGGCTTGACTGAGGCTGATGTTTGCGCCGGGCTTAAACGGAATGAGTTTGGCGACTTTATCGACGAAGCCGTAGCCATGCCCGAGCACCCGCCCGACATCGCGCACCGCCGCAC